>CAYMMT010000005.1:0-800 GCA_964391555.1 uncultured Rhodobacterales bacterium | reverse complement strand
AATCCACCTGCAGCACCGTCGATATCGGCGGTTGTGATGCCCAGCGCCCCGAGATCGATCTCGGCCCGTTCATTGCCGTAGTGCAATGACACATGCGGCACGACGCCGTCGCCCGAGGTTTGCACCAGATCGAGCGCCGCCGCGACACGACCGATGAAATTCGGCTCGACCGGTTCGATCGGCAACAATCCCGAAGCTCCATCGACACCAGTCAGGATTGCCGAGAACCCCTCACCGGTCAGCCCGCTGGTCGGCCCGTCGATCTCGAAGTCGAACTCGATGGAAATTTGTTCGTGCCGCCCGGTTGCGGTCCGGTCGAAGGCGATCTGGGTTTCACGTCCCGGGTCGAGATCCTCGAGCAGGATGAGCCGGTTGTTGCCCGTACCGACCTCGACGCGCGTGCCTTCCTCAGACAGAATATGGGGAATTCCGGCACCGACCTCGAAGTCCTCGAAGGTCCGACCCGTGGCATCGTCCCGAAGCGGCAGTGAAAGTTCGAAATCATAGGCCGTGCTGGTCGTCCGTCCGACCCAGTTTTCAATCAGCAGGTAGAACGTGCCCGTCTTTGGGATGACGATCGGTTGTTCGTCGATCAGGCGTCCGCCCCACTGCATCGAGAAACCATCTGCATCGAGGAGCCGCCAATAGGTGTAGGACGGGTCGGGCGACTGGGCGACGACGAGTCCGATCACGTCCCCCTTGGTCGCATCGAAGGACAAGACCTTTGCGCCAACGCCGTCATTGGGCAAGGTGTCCAGCAGACGGTCGTTGAAGACCACATCCTCGGCCAGCGCGGCGAC
>CAYMMT010000004.1:41471-60832 GCA_964391555.1 uncultured Rhodobacterales bacterium | reverse complement strand
TGTTCCCTTCTTCCCTAATCCGTTCTTGTTGATGGGCTTAGTTCGGCGCGCTGTCCCTGGCTATCAGGAATGGCCACGCAAACCGGAAAACGTATTGACCCTCTAGCCACTGTGGGAGTTGCGGTCCAGCCAAATATCTTTTCTGGAGTTGTCTATTAACTGCCGAGTCTGAGATTGAGCCGCGTGAAGCACCGCCAAGGCATGCGCGGGTGGGTGCGATCCGCGAGATGCGCATAGCGGAGCAGACCTGCTGCCGCCGGAGACGACAGTAAGTGGGATGGGCGGGGCACCGGGTCAAAGCCATGGACTTCAACGATGAACCCATTCTCGTCTCTCCGGCTCCAGCGCCTACCATTGGCTCTGTCCTTTCTGGAGATCACCCCTGCCTCGCAGGGCCGTCGTACGTGATGGCGTGCCCGTTTGCATTCATGAATCATGGCTGGGTTCACTCGAACCGGTTCGCGAATCCAGCCGGGTCTTCCATTCCCAACACGGAGGCCAACGCAACCATTGCCTCGAACTTGGGCGGGTTCTCGCGGCGGTCCGGAAATATGGTCTTGCATTTCGACGAGAATCCAAAGGTTGCGGATTCTCGGTGATGCCATTGTTCCTCTCTCGGAGGGGCAGCCCGGGCTTCGTAGCTTAAGACGTTTTGGTTCGGGCCTTCAGGCCGGCCAATCGTCAGAGATAGCTTTGGACCAGGCTACCTGCGATCAGGCCCCATCCATCCGCGATTGCGAAGAAGGCCAACTTGAACGGTAGCGACACAATCGCCGGCGGCACCATCATCATGCCCATGGACATCAAAACCGCCGCAACAACCAGGTCGATTATCAAGAACGGCAAGAAGATGAGAAATCCGATCTGAAATGCCCTCTGGATCTCGCTGAGCATGAAGGACGGCACCAGAACCGACAACGGAGTGTCATCGAGGGCAAGTCCCGCCGGGAGGTCAGGGCGCACCGAAATGAGCGAATCGACCGTTGATGGATCGACCCGGCCCAGCATGAATTCGCGGAACGGCCCAATTGTCAGGCCAAAAGCATCTTCAACCGTTATCTGACCGGCTATCAGGGGGTCGACGCCGGCGGCCCACGCTGCGGTGAACACCGGCTCCATCACAAAGTAGGTAAGAAAGAGCGCCAGCGACACGATCAGCATGTTGGGCGGAGACTGCTGCAGTCCGATCGCCTGGCGCAAAATTGCGAGGACAGTAACGATGAAGGGAAAGCAAGTTATTGTAATTGCGAGTGCCGGGACAAGGCTCAGGACCGTGATCAGGACCAGCAGCTGGATGGACCGTGTTGCAAGTGAACCGTTGTCCCCGAAATCCATTGGAATGGATTGCGCGCCAGCCGCACTCGCCGAGAAAACCGACAAGATGATCAGACCAATTAGCAGACGACAAAAGCGGCTGCCTGCACCCGGGCGTTTATCCAAGATCGCCAACCCCTGCCGCCACATCCGTCAGACGCACGGCCAATTGTCCCTCCTCGCCGCCGTCCAACTCTTGCAATTCACCACGCGCGATCAATTTGTCACCGACCCAGAGCTCGACCGGATCTTCGATACGGCGATCCAACGGCAGCACCGCGTTCTCGGACAGGGAAAGCAGGTCCCCGACACTGGGGCGCGCGCGCCCGACGGAAACCGTGATCTCGATCGGCACGTTGCGCAACGGGCTATCGCCGACGGCGCCCCGATCAGTTTCAGGGTGCAATTCGTCATCCATTACTCGGGCCTCCTTCATAGGGTGAACTCAGCGCCTCAAGAGCGACGCGAAGGGCGGTCACGACCTCTTGGAGGTCGAGGAATTCTTCCTGTCCGGTCACGTCGCCCAACACTGCCTGACAAGGTTCGATTGACGGATCCGGGATGAGCTGAAGATGCAGTCCGGAAGCAGCGACCGCTTCGGAAACAGCTGTGTAGTCAGCTTGTGACAACCGCAGGGATCCTGAACGCGAGGCGACGCTCTCCGCCCGGTTCAGAAGGACCTCCACTATCTGCTGGCCAATCGCCTCCCTCGCGATGGCCGGCAGCAACTGCTCCGCGATCGCTTCGAAGAGGGGCGCAAGGCTGGCCAGGACCTGCTCCTCCGCGCGCCGCTGGCTTTGGCTGATGGCGGTCAAACAGGTCAACAATTCTGACCTCAGCTTGGATTGCGTTGCCGCGGCCTCGGCCCGACCGTCAGCCATGCCGGCTTCGTAACCCTCCTCGTAGGTTTGGATCGGACCCGGCGACTCCACGAAGTCAAATGCCTCCAATGCGAGACCTGCCATGTCAGGTCTTCTCCGTGCGGACATCGTCTTCGATCCAGGACTGCAGAATCTGCAGGGTTTCGTCCTGTCGGTCTTCAATCATCATCCGCAACCTGTCGACCGGATCGGCACCGGCCGTCCCGAGGTCGGGCAGTCCGCCGAGATCGCCATCCATGCCGCCCATGGGGTTGGCCCCGAGACCCGGCAGTTCGATGTCGGGCAGGGCAAAGTCCTCTCTGAGATCGGGCGTCGCATCGTTGTCACCCGGCGAACCAGCCGACGCGATGGCCAGAGGTTCGGCCGGGACCGCGGCAGCCGGGCTCGACATGAGAACCGGGCGGACCACAAAGAGCCCCAGAATCAGGGCCACCGCTGCCATCACACCCAGTTGAATAAGGCTCATCACATCGAGCGAGGGTCCGGGAAGACTGGCTTGAGTTGCTTCCGTGCCCAATTCCGGCAGGGGTTCAAACGGCAGGCTTTGAACGGTGATCTGATCGCCGCGCGCTTCATCGAAGCCGACCGCCGATGCAATAAGCTCTCTCAAGCCCTCCATCTCTTCGGCCGGACGCGGTGAAACCGTTACGACACCCGCTTCGTCAACCGTTTCAACGTCGTTGACCAATGCGGCGACGGTCAACCGCCGGATCGCGCCCGGCTCCCGAGTGATCTCGCGCTGAGTCTCCGACGCCTCGTAATTCGTGATTTCGCGCGACTCGGCGCCCTGCGCCGAAGAATTGTCGCGACCCCCCGCAGCGTCGCCATCAGGCAGATTCGACGCAACGGTCACGTCCCCGCCACCGCTGTTTTGCGAGGTGGACGAGGTTTCCGACACTTCCGTACTGATTGCGATCCTGCTGTCGGGGTCGATGCGGCGCTCCCGGATTTGTTCCGTCTCCATCACGGTCTCAACTGTCACTTCGACAACCGCGTTTCCCTTGCCGACCCACGCTTCGAGAAGACGCTCGACCTTGGCGCGATATTGGTCGGACACGGTTTCACCAAGCTGAGGGCCATTTTCCGTCACCGCCGAAACCAAACCACCTTGATCATCGATGACGGCCACATCCGCAGGCAGCAGGCTTGGTACGGCAGACGCCACGAGAAAACGAAAGGCTTGCGCATGAGAAGGCGACAGGGCCCCATCCACCGTCGAGACGGTCACTGCGGCCGTCGGCTTCCGATCACGTTGAAAACCGCGCGTCGACGGCGCCGAGATGTGGACCCTTGCCGAAGTGACAAACGGGCTCGACAGGATTGTTCGGGCGAGTTCCCCTTCGCGCGCGCGCCAGTATGCGGCATCAAACATCTGTGACGTCGTGCTGAAACCGGAAAGGTCGTCGAGCAGTTCGTAGCCTCGCGCCCCGTTTGCCGGCAGGCCTTGACTCGCAAGGCTCATCCGAAGCGCGTCGCGTTGTGCCGGATCGACATAGATCGCACCGCCGCGCACTTCGTAGGTGACACCTGCGGCCTCAAGCGATTGCAGTACTTCACCCGCCGCGCCTGGTTCAAGCCCACCGTAGAGCAAGGTGAGATTACGCTCATTGCCCATTTGGCCGAGTGCCAGAACCCCGACAATTGTCAGAATCGTGGCGATGATGACGGCCAGCTTCTGCCGTGCCGGCAAATTCGTCCAAACGCTTCCCATGCTGTCCACAAGCAACCTCGAATGACAGGCGGGCGTTCTGCCCGGCTGGGCACATCAATGGCGGAACGGGCTTAACAATCGGTTAGTGCATCTCGGTTAATCCACGTTACGGCAGACTTGCGAGGTGACCATGTCGGACGTTGACATAACGGAAGAGGAACTTGGGGAAGAGAGTCCGAAAAAAGGATCGAAACTTCCGCTGATTCTCGGATTGGTCCTTGCGATTGCAGGGGGCGGAGGGGGATTCCTGGCTGTTCAAATGGGTTTGATCGGGGGGGCCACATCTCTTGAGGCCGGCGCGGAGAGCGATCCTCCGGCAGAGCCCGTCGAGGACCTTCCCGAACTGGCTTTTGTCGCCTTGGAACCGCTTGTTATTTCGCTCCCCAGTCAGGGATCCCGACTGCATTTGCGATTCGCGGCCCAGCTCGAGGTCGACCCGGCATACGCCGCCGACGTGGAGGCCTTGCGACCCCGGATCACGGACGTCCTGAACTCATACCTCAGGGCGGTTGACGTTGCCGACCTCGAAGATCCCAGCGCCCTCATGCGGTTGCGGTCGCAAATGCTGCGGCGGGTTCGGATCGTGGCGGGCGAAGGGCGGGTCAAGGATCTGCTGATCATGGAATTTGTGATGAATTGATGGGGCCTATGATGTCAGAAATAGCGGACCTTTTGTTGGCAGCCGGAGCCATTGGCGCCGGCTTCTATTGCTACATTCTTGCGCGCCGCCTCCGGCGCTTCAACGATCTGGAACGCGGCGTCGGCGGTGCCGTGGCGCTGTTGTCGGCCCAGGTTGACGACCTCACCCGCGCGCTCTCGGCCGCGAACGAAGGGGCACGGGCGTCACGAAACTCGCTTACTGAACAGATCGGCCAGGCAGAAGCGGTCGCACGCCGCCTGGAGATCCTTGTCGCATCGGTCCACGACATCACACCGGACCGCCCAAGGCAGACCGCTCAACCGCATGGTCACGCTTCCGCCGGTCGGACCGATCAACCTTCGGCTCATTTCATGCGTCGGCCAATCGCACCGGAGACCAGAGAATGAGATTGAGACGCGGAAAGGGCAAAGGCACGCTCGCTGTTCTCTGCGGCCTGCTCCTGATTTCGGGAGGATTGAGGCTTGCAAGCGTCCCCGGCGAAGCTCTTGCCGCCGAGACTGACGATATGCCTGAACTGGACGGGTCCATGGTTGCTGCGGAACAGTGCACCATTGAAGGGGCGCCCTCGGAGCTCGCAGCCGCTCTTTCGGCGCGCGAACGGCGCGTGGAGGACCTTGAGGCCCGAATCGAGGACCGGTTTCGCGCACTGGCGATCGCGGAGGAAGAGCTCACGGCCCGACTGGCCGAGCTTCGGGCTGCAGAGGCGTCCCTCGAAGAAACCATCTCGGGTGCGGAGGCGGCCTCCAACACGGACCTGGCCCGATTGACATCTGTCTATGAGAACATGAAGCCGGCGGATGCCGCGGCGTTGTTCGAGGAGATGACACCAAATTTCGCCGCCGGGTTCGTCGGAGCCATGCGCCCGGACGCGGCAGCCGCCGTAATGGCGGGACTGGACCCGACCACCGCCTACGCAATTTCCGTGATTCTCGCCGGTCGAAATGCGGATGTGCCCACCGAGTAGCTCGGAGCCGCATTTGGACACCAAGCCTTAAGACCTTTCTGACAGGTTTCCGACAAACTGATTGGGGTCGTGGAGCGTTCAAATGATCGGGCTGGTCGGAATTGCCATCATCTTCGTTATGGTCTTCGGCGGTTATCTGCTCGCCGGCGGCAAGATGGGGATCATCCTCAAGTCGCTGCCGTTCGAAATGATCATGATCGGTGGAGCTGCTGTCGGGGCCTTTGTCATTTCCAATGACATGGCCGGCATCAAGCATACGCTCAAGGACATCGGAAAGGTCTTCAAGGGCAGCAAATGGAAGGCCGACGATTATCGCGACCTGCTTTGCCTCCTGTTCGAATTGATTCGTATCGCGCGTGCCAATCCTGTCGCCGTGGAAGAACATATTGAAAGCCCGGACGAGTCCTCGATTTTTGGTCGATACCCGAAGATTGCTGCCGATGGTGAGGCCGTTGCCCTGATCTGCGACACGATGCGGTCCGCCTCGATGAATTACGATGACCCCCATCAGGTGGAAGAGGTTCTGGACAAACGCCTCGAGACGAGCCTTCACCATAAATTGCATTCCTCCCATGCGTTGCAGTCCATGGCAGATGCGTTGCCGGCGTTGGGAATTGTTGCGGCCGTTCTCGGCGTTATCAAGACGATGGGATCGATCGACCAACCGCCAGAGGTCCTCGGCAAGCTGATCGGTGGTGCCCTGGTCGGAACTTTCCTGGGGGTCTTTCTCGCCTACGGTCTTGCTGGCCCCTTCGCCACCAAGGTGAAAGCTGTGGTCGAAGAGGATGCTCATTTCTACGCGTTGATCCGCGACGTTCTGGTCGCCAACCTGTTTCAGCATCCAACCAACATCTGCATCGAAGTGGGCCGGCAGAATACGCCGGGCCAGTACCGCCCGACCTTCACCGAACTCGAGGACGCGTTGAAGGCGGCGAAAGGGCAAGATGCGGCATGACGCGGCTCCTGTTATGTCTCTTTCTGCTGCTTCCGTTTCGGCTCTCCGCACAAATCGTGACGTTCAGGAGCGGGGAACACGAAGACTTCTCTCGCCTGGTCCTCGCCGTCCCCGAGGGTGTGGCGTGGTCCCTGGGTCGCGTGGATGATGGTTATGGACTAACGCTCGAGCCCGCGCCTGATGGATTTGATCTTTCCGGCGCCTTTGCACGAATCCCCAGGACAAGGCTCGATGAGATCCGCGTCACCGACAATGGCCTTGCGTTTAAACTATCTTGCGAGGACTGCCACGCAACCGCATTTCTGTTTCGTTCCAACAGGTTGGTCATCGATATCGTCGATGGAGACCCGCCCGAGGCATCCGCTTTCGAACAGCGGATTTCGGGATTTGACCCGAACAGGGACGAGCCCGAAACTCGACCTGCATCCGACGGGCCGGCAGGACTTCAACTCTCGACTCTGCAGGAACCACTCACGCCACGCCGCCAGCAACCTGCGGTGTCCGACGAAAGCACCGTCGTTGCCGGGGACCGTGGTCCTGCGCCCCCACCGGCAACTGCGCCCTCATCAGACGAACCTGGGCCACTCCCCGCTTCCCCTGAACTGACGGCCGCCGCTCCGTTCCTGCTTCCATCGCCTGTTGAACGCGCCTTCGAAACGTCCGACCAGGTGCGTGAAATGGAGGAAGCGCTGGTCGAAGGATTGGCGAGAGCCGCCAGCCAAGGGCTCCTGACACCGACGGAACCTTTGATAATCGTGAGGACTCCGGACCAATCGGATGATCCGCCCGCTCTCCCGCAACCCCAGTCAAACCAGGGGCCGGCCGGACCGGGGATGCCGGGGATCGCAGCCAGAACCAGCATAGATCGGGATCAGCCCAACCAGCCCAGAACCGCGTTGACCAATCAGGGCGGGGCCTGCCTCGACGAGAGCAGCTTCAATGTCGCGTCCTGGGCGGACGGGCGGGATATGCCTCTTCAACTTGCCGAGCACCGAGCAAACCTGACCCGGGAAACCGGCGAATTCGACGAGGATGCTTTGTTGTCACTTGCGCGGTTCTACATCCATTTCGGTTTCGGTTTGGAAGCCCTCTCGGTTCTCGATAAGACCAGATCCTCTGCATCGCAAACCGATCTGCTTGCCGTCATGGCGCGCATCGTTGATGATATTCCTCCGAAGTCCCGACTTTTGGCTGGCCAGGAGGATTGCCCGTCGGATGTCGCGCTCTGGTCGGTGCTTGCCTCGGCAAACGCGTTGGACGGCGCGGCCGCCGATCCGGTGAGTGTTATTCAGACGCTGCGGCGCTTGCCAGACCCGTTGCGCGGACATCTCGGTCAGCGGCTCGCGGCGATATTCGCGGAATTGGGGGACGCCGACACAGCCGAGGCGCTCCTGACGGTTGCACAAGGTGGATTGACCGCAGAGGGTCAAGACAGGGTCATTGTGGAGGCGTCCATCGCCGACCATAGCGGCGAGACCGATCGGGCGATCCGGCAACTGACCGATCTGGCCGAAGACGAGGCTTACCTGTCCCCGGACACGCTTCGCGAACTGCTCGAACTGTCGATCGAAAGCGGCGGTCCGGTCCCTGAAGACGTAATTGCGCGATCTGAAATCATGCGTTTCGAACAGAACAGGTACCCGATCGTCGTCTCGGAATTGCTTGAGCTGGAAATCCGGGCCTGGCTGGTCAACGGAGCCCATGACCGGGTAATCGCACTTGTCGAAGACGCGGAAGAACTCCCCGAAGAGCTGCGGATGTCTCTGATGTCCGACGCGGTCTCGGGCATCACGGACGGTGCGTCCGACGACGCGTTCTTGAACTTTTCGTACGGGCAAGTTCCCATGGTGACAGCCGAAGTCGAAAACAAGATGGCCCGTCGGTTGATTGCACTTGGCTTCTATGACCGGGCCGGTGAAATCCTGCGAGCGGCGGCGCGGCGAGAGACCGCACGCGAAAGACGCTACCTGGAAGCGGAAATCGCGCTGGGTCTTGGAAACCCGGAACAGGTCGAGGTCATTCTTTCCGGAATGACTGATGAGCAAGCACTGGCATTGCGGATTGAAGGGTTGTCCGATCTTGGTGAGCATCAGGCCGCATGGGTCTTGTCCCAGAGCGCCTCCTCTCAGGAGGCTCCACTCCTCGCTTGGCGGGCCGAGGAATGGGCCCAGCTCGCCGCAGCAGATAGCGGACCCGTCAGCAGTATTGCAGTGGAGCGGGTCGGGGTCGAGCGCCCGGAACCGCAAAACCTACCTCCGCTGGCCCAAAGACGGCAACTGATCGACTCGAGCGAAGGCACCCGGCAATTGGTTCTCGATTTGCTCGGAACGTTCCCGGCAACCCCAAACCCCGAGGTTCCGATTCAATAGATCGGTGATTGGCTAAGTCTTTGTTCAGGATACCCGGTTAATTTGACACGGGATGCAGCAGAAAGCGCATGGAATGAACCTGGTTTGGAGTGTTGGACGGTGGTCTAGACCACCGTCCGTTCGGGCGGTCACGTCGAATTCATGCGCCTTCAACGCGACTTCGCGGTCGAAGGGTTGGCTTCGATGAGCATCTCTCTGCGTTCGCTGTTTCAACCAACAATCCTGCTGGCGCTCGCCCTGATGGCCATCATTGTGATGATGATCCTGCCGATGCCCGCGTGGGTCCTCGATATCGGCTTGGCGAGCTCATTCGGTCTGGCAATTCTGATCTTCACTGTCACTCTGTTTATCGAGCGGCCTCTGGATTTCTCCGCCTTTCCGACAGTGCTCCTGGCCAGTCTCATGCTGCGCCTTTCTCTCAACGTTTCGTCAACCAAGCTCATCATCGGCGAGGGTCACACGGGAACCGACGCGGCCGGTGACGTCATCGCGGGCTTCGCCATGTTCGTGATGGGGGGCAGTGTCTTTCTCGGGCTGGTGGTGTTCGGCGTCCTGCTGATCGTGAACTTCGTGGTCATAAACAAGGGCGCCACACGCATGGCGGAAGTCGGTGCCCGTTTCGCACTTGATGGAATGCCGGGCAAACAGCTTGCGATTGATGCCGACATCAGCGCCGGCGCCATCGACCATATGGAGGCCAAGGCGCGACGGGAACGCGAACAGGCCGAGACAACCTTTTTCGGGTCCCTCGACGGCGCGTCCAAATTCGTCAAGGGCGATGCGATCGCAGGTCTCCTGATTACCGGTCTCAACCTCGTGGTCGGGCTCATCATGGGTGTGGTCATCCATGACATGCCCTTGGGCGTGGCGTTTGAAACCTACGCCATTTTGACCGTGGGCGACGGGCTTGTCAGCCAGATCCCGGCCGTGATCATTTCCATTGCATCCGCCCTCCTGCTCGCAAGAGGAGGGGCGACCGGAGCCACGGACATGGCGATCATTGGCCAGCTTGGGCGCCACCCCGCGGCTCTTGCCACGGTGGCGCTTCTCATGGTGCTATTCGCATTGGTACCCGGGTTGCCTTTCCTGCCGTTCCTGGTGGGTGCCACCGCCTTGGCCTCCGCCGCCTATTTCGTAAGCCGTAAACAGAAGCGTGACGCGGAAGAAGACTTGCGGCTTGCCGATACTCGAACCGATCAGCCCACGAAGAGTTCGCTGGGAGACATGTTGGACTTCGACGATATCCACGTCGAGTTCGCGCCCGACCTCGTCGAAATGGTCCTTGACGCCGCTACCGGCCTTGACGCGCGCATTGCAAATATACGCAACCACGTTGCCACCGAATTTGGCCTGCTCCTTCCTGAAATCAGATTGACAGACAATTCCGCGTTGCCCACCGGTACCTATGCAATTCGCATTCAGGGCGTTGAACAGGCGCGGGACAAGCTGAATCCCGCAGCTCTCCTGGCTCTCCTCGCATCCGAAGCCGATCTTCCCGTCCCCGGAGACGATGTTGCCGAGCCAGTCTATGGTGCCCCCGCGCGGTGGATTGATCCCGCCGAAAACGAAAGAGCGGCGATGGCCGGTGTCACGACCGTGTCGCCAACGGAGGTATTGGCCACCCATCTGCTGGAGATCATCAAGCGCAACTTTGCCCGACTCTTGAGCCACAAGGCCCTGCGGCGACTGCTTGATGAAATGGTCAACCTTTCGGACGAGACCCGGAGCGAAGCAAACAGAAGGCTGCTCGACGAGTTGGTGCCCGACAAGGTTCCGATCGATCTGCTGCTTGGTGTGCTTCGGCTCCTCCTTGAAGAGAGGGTTTCCATCAGGAACCTGCCTCTGATCATCGAGGCCTGCGCCGAGGGTCGTCAACTTCACCCGACGACCGAGGGGGTGGCCGAGCACGTCCGGCAGAGGCTCGGATTCCAGCTCATATCAGGTCTCAAGCGCGACGACGGGACAATCCCCCTCGTCCAGCTTTCGCCGGAGTGGGAAGAGACTTTTTCAACCTATCAAATGACCAACGACAAGGGCATCGGAGACGTGGCTCTCCCGCCGGAAGACTTCAATCGGCTGGCAAGCGCCATCGCCGCCAAGGTTGGGGAGGCAACCGAAGCCGGTGCCTATCCCGCCGTTGTGACATCCATGCGCCGCCGCCGTTTCCTGCGAACTGTCATGGCCGCAAAGGGGATTCCGAATCCGGTGCTGTCATTCGAAGAGATCGGGCTCGATGCCCGACCGGCGCTGGTCGGGCTGGTGACGGCATGATCCTCGGCTTGGCGGAGCTGTTCGACTTCATCGATGACGGCTTTCGGGTCGCTGCGCTTGTGTTTTTCCGAATTGGCGCGGTGATGGCGCTCTTGCCTCTTTTTGGGGAACAAACCGTGTCTGTCCGGGTTCGTCTCGCCCTTGCATTGGCTTTTACGATCGTTGTCTTTCCCGGTGTCGTGCCGGGCATCGACCCGCTCCCAGCGGCCCTCTTGCCCTGGCTGAGTTATGCGATGCCTGAAGTGTTGACGGGACTCCTGTTTGGCCTGGCGCTTCGGCTGTTCGTCCTGTCACTCCAGATTGCAGGCACGATTGCGGCACAATCCACGTCGCTGTCACAAATTTTCGGGGGGTCCGCCGGCGCTGACCCTCAGCCGGCAATGGGTCACGTCCTGACAGTCTCCGGCCTTGCTCTGCTCGCGCTTCTGGGATTCCATGTGAAAGCCGCGGAATACCTCATCATCAGCTATCAGATTGTGCCCGCGGGCGAACTGCCAAGCCCAACAGTTGTGGCGGAGGCGGGCGTCGACCTCGTCAGTCGAGCCTTTGCGCTGGCTTTCGTGCTCGCCGCTCCGTTTCTTCTTGCTTCGCTGATCTACAATATCACTCTCGGCGTCATCAATCGTGCGATGCCCCAGCTCATGGTGGCATTTGTTGGCGCCCCGGCAATCACCGCCGGTGGTTTGATCCTGTTGCTGCTGTCCGCGCCGATTGCCCTTTCCGTTTGGGTTGAAGCGGTCGGTCTCTTCCTGGCCAACCCGTTTGCGGGAGGTGGACCATGAGCCCGGAGGACAGCGACGACAAGCAATATGAACCAACACAAAAGAAGCTGGATGACGCGCGCCGAAAAGGCGATATTCCTCGATCAGCCGACCTGACCACCGCCGCGGGTTACGGGGGGCTGCTGCTTGTCGCGGTGTCCATCGGAGGAGAGTCTGCCCTACGCCTGGTCGATGGTCTTGCCGGCATTCTCGCCCGGGCCAACGAACTGTCGACCGCCGGGATGCCGGCCACCGGGACTCTGCTGGCCAGCGTCACCCAGGCAGTTCTCCCTTGGTTTGCGGGGCCGGCTCTGCTCGCGCTACTGGCAATTCTTGGGCAACGCGGTTTTGTCTTCGCGCCTTCGAAACTTGAACTGAAACTTTCCCGGATCTCGCCGATCTCCACTGCCAAACAGAAGTTTGGTCGCTCCGGTCTGTTCGAGTTTTTCAAGAGCTTTCTGAAACTGAGCATCTACTCCGTTGTTCTGGGAGTTTACCTCGCGGCCCAAATGCCGCGGTTGATACAGACCGTGAGCCTCGAACCGGCGCTTGTTGTCTCCGAACTCGGTCGGATGACGGTCGGTCTGCTGACGATCGTCCTGGCCGTGGCGCTTGCCTTGGGTGTGATGGATGCCGTCTTTCAGAAAGCCGAGCACCAGCGAAAGAACCGCATGTCCCGCAAGGAACTGATGGACGAAGTCAAGCACTCGGAAGGCGATCCGCAGATCAAACAGCAGCGCCGCCAACGGGCGATCGAAATCGCCATGAACCAGATGCTGAGTGACGTGCCGGATGCGGATGTGGTGATTGTGAATCCGACACATTATGCCGTCGCGTTGAGTTGGGATCGCGGCAGTGCCGGGGCTCCCGTGTGTGTCGCGAAGGGAGTGGATGAAATTGCCGGTCGCATCCGCGAAGTCGCGGCGGAAAACGCGGTGCCGATTCACTCGGACCCGCCAACTGCCCGCGCACTGCACGCATCGGTCGAGATCGGGCAGGAAATTCCCAGCGAGCTTTATGTTCCAGTTGCCGCCGCAATCCGGTTTGCCGAAACGGTCAGAAAGAAGGTTCGGGTGCGGTCATGACCAGATCCCTTCACCGCTTGCGAAGACTTCAATCCATCACCGATGCGGTTCTTCTTGCCGAACAATCCCGGCTGAGGGCGATCGCGATGCAGGAGGACCGGGTCAAGGCGCTCCTCGCCGAACTCGATAGCGTCCGGCTGGAAAGAACCGGATCGGCGAGCCGCGAGCCTGATCCCGCTGCTCGGGCCGGAGCCGATCCCCGGTGGCAGCTCTGGGCCGAGGATCGCCGCCGCTCCCTGAACCTCGATCTCGCGCGGCTCCGCGTTCAACGCGAGGGTATCAAATCCGATCTCGCGCGGGCGCTGGGCCGCAATGACGTATCTCAGAAGATTGTCGAGGCCACGCGATTTGCGCGCCTGGATGAACTGCGAAAACGACAGGACTACAACACGTCCTGACGCACAATCTCGACGATCAGGACATCGTGCACAACTTCCCCGACGATGCGCTGTGCATTTTCGCGAAGTCCATTCCGAAGGCTCCGCATGTTGGATGTGGTCGTGAATGCACCGCTGAAGCCGCCGGTGTTGGCGTGATCAAAAAGAACCTGCAGGAAGCTGTCGCGCAGCTTTGGCTCCTGGGAGTAGACAAGCTGTGTCTGGCCCGCGTCAACTTCGATCGACAGCGACATCACCACCAGGGCTGCGACGCGTCCGTCCTCGACGACGGGAATCACGAACTGATTGTTCAGCTTGGCGTAATCCCGCGTTTCAGCCAATTCCGCAGGGGTTTGGCTCTCCTCCGGCTCTTGCGCAACCGGTTCAAGAAGATCACCACTTGACGGCGCCGGGCAATCAAGCGCGGCCACGTCCTCTGCTGCGGGCGCAGGAGGAGCAAGGACCAAACCGGCGCCCACGCCGCCCCCGACGCCAAAGATCAAAAGGACGAGCGGGATCAGGAGAGCTTTCATGTCAGGACCTCAGAACGGAAGAAGGATTTCTGCAGCCTGCTGACCGTAACGGGGTTGCTGCATGTCGCTGATCTGCCCGCGCCCGCCGTAGGAAATGCGCGCAGACGCAATCTTGTCGTATGTGATTTCATTCTGCCGAGAGATGTCCGCGGGCCGGACGTAGCCGGACACAAGCAACTCGCGAAGTTCGAAATTCACTCTGACCTCCTGGCTTCCGGCAATCGACAGGACCCCATTTGGCAGCACATCCAACACCGTCGCGGCGACACGAAGCGTCAATTGTTCGTTGCGGGTCACCGAACCGTCACCACTGGCGGAACTGGAACTTGTTGTGGCGACGGCGTTGTCGAGTGTGGCGCCATCGGGCAGCCGTTCGTTTACGCGCTGCGGAATGCCAAAGAGTGAGGGGATCGACAAATCCTGGGAGGCGCTGCGCGACCGGTCGGTGGAATTGGAAATCGAGGCGCTGTCGTTGATTTCGATGACCACCGTCATGATGTCACCACGCTGCATTGCGCGCCGATCCCCCAACAGAGACCCGCGATCACCGGTCCAAAGGGATGGCGATGGCCCGAATGTGCCAGGCGCTGCTTGCAGAGAGGACGGCAACCCCTGAGTGACCATCGCGGTTCGCTCGGCCGAGGCAATCGCTGGGGTAAACTCGGGCTCTTGCCCGATCTGGCGCATGCGGGCACACCCGCTCAATCCCAACGCCAGGATCAGGGTTGCGAGGGCAATTCTACTGCGTGACATGGGCGGCTCCGTTCTGGTCAATCCGGGCAGTAACCGTGGTCCGGGATGATAGGTTCATCACGCGGATGATCTCCCCGGGTCCCGCGCGACCGAGGGCGCGCCCTTCGGTCGAAATCGTCAGGCCACCGCTGGAGTAGATCAGCGGAATGACCTCGTTCCGGTCCACCACCGACGGTGTTCCAATATCGCCGGGCCGAATGGGGCGACCGGCATATATCACCACGCGAGCCTCCATACCCACCACCAGAGCAGGATCTGAAATGCCCCCCGTCATCTGAACGTCCCGTATGATGAGATCATTCGGTCCGATCAGTTCCTGCGCCCGGATCGTGCGCGCCGCAACAAGCGTTTCTGCAAGCGCATCAAGCGGTATCAGCATCCACGTCAGAACACAGAAGAGGCGAATCATCTGACCTGAACCATGGCGCCAAGCATCTGATCAGATGCGGAAATGACCTTGGAGTTCAGCTCGTATCCGCGTTGCGCCTCAATGAGGTCCGTGATCTCCTTGACTGCATCGACCGAGCTGTTCTCGAGATAGCCTTGCCGCAAGACACCGAGTCCATCCTGCCCTGGCGTCGATACTGTCGAAGGGCCTGACGCCTCCGTTTCCAGGAAAAGGTTTGACCCGATCGCCTCAAGGCCCTTCGGATTGGTGAAACCACTGACGTTGAACTGACCGAGGAGTTCGGCATCCACGCGATCGCCGAAATAGGCGTAAACCTCGCCTTCGGCATTGATCGAGATCGACCGCGTATCGGCAGGGATCGTGATATTGGGCACGACCGGATAGCCATCGGCCGTCACGATCAGGCCGTCACCGGTCCTTTTGAGCGCGCCGTCACGCGTGTAGGCGGCCCGACCATCTGGCAACGTGACCTCGAAGAACCCATTGCCTTCGATCGCCAGGTCGAGATCGCCGCCGGTGGCCCCGAGCGATCCCTGGCTCAGCATCATCGTGACCGAGGCCGGCCGCACACCCAAGCCGAGCTGGACGCCGGTCGGCAGGACCGTGCCGTCGGAGGCATTGACCGTGCCGGGGCGCGCCATCTGCTGATAATGCAGGTCGGCAAACTCGGCCCGGCGCGCGTTGTAGCCGGTCGTGTTCATGTTCGCGAGATTGTTCGAGATCACCTCGACCCGCATTTGCTGGGCTGCCATACCCGCGGCGGCAATTTTCAGGGCGCGCATATCTCTGCTCCTTTATGCACGGCGTCCGAGCGCCTCGACGGCGCTCCGAATGCGTTCGTCTTCTTTGTCGAGAAAGCTCTGCCCGAGCTCGTAGGCCCGCTGAACTTCTATCATGCGGGCGATTTCGAGGATCGGATCGACATTCGAATCTTCCAGGTACCCTTGCAGCACACTGGCGTCTGGTGCGGGGCCGATCCCCCCTTCGGCGCGAAACCGGGTTCCACCTTCCCTGACCAGCGTTGTGGCTTCGTCGGGCACCACCACGCCGATCTGGGCAACGGGCTGACCATCGGCGCTCAGCGTTCCATCGGGCGCGATCCCGATGGACCCGACCCCTTGCGGAACAAACACGGGAGCCCCGCCTGAATCGAGAACCGGATACCCATCGGGCGTCACAAGATCACCCTGGCCATTGGAGGAGAATTGCCCGGCGCGGGTCAGGCGCTGACCCTCGGGCGTTTCCACCATAAAGAACCCCGGGCCTTCGATGGCAAGATCGAGCGGGCCGCCCGTCAGGGTCATCGCCCCTTGGGTTTCATTGGTCCGTCGCACGGTGGCCGTGGCCATGGATACCGACGGATGATCGCCCCGCAGCGCCTGAACGTGCTCGGCAAAGACCAGTCCCTCGGTCCTGTAGCCGGTGGTCGACGCATTGGCGATGTTATTTGCGACCAGGGCCATTTCGCGCATCAGGCCAGACTGGCGGGTGAGTGTGGTGTAGGTTCCGTTTTCCAAATCAACCTCCGGCGATGATCGGGATCAGCGTGGTCTGGAAGTAGGCGACCAGCGCGTCGGACATGAAGCCCATGGTCAGCCAGAAGACCCCCACAATTGCCGCGAGTTTCGGTACGAAGGTCAGGGTCAATTCCTGAATGGAGGTCAGGGCCTGAAACAACCCCACGACAAGGCCTGCCACAAGAGCGACGCTCAAGATCGGCAAGGAGACCGATACTGCAATCCAGACTCCCTGGCGGAGGGTGTCGAAGAAGAGGGCCTCGTTCATTGGATCAGACCGGCATCCGCAGGATTTCCTGATACGCCTCGACCACCCGATCGCGAACCGTCACGACGGTTTCCACCGCAAGTTCCGTCTGGGACAAAGCCTGTACCAACGCATGCGGATCAGCACCTTCGGTCATGGACTGCATTGCCGTGGCCTCGGACGCCTGGAGCGTTGCCAGGAAATCCTGAGCGGCCCGGCCTGCCGCGGCCTCGATGCCGCCGTTGGGATTCGGGGCCGTGGCAGGTCTGTTCGCGGCATATTGCTGCGCGACGAGCGACGTGAGTTGTGTCATGACAGGTTCTCCTATCTGCGAAGGATGTCGGTGATGGCCGAGGACATGCGCCTGACCTGCTCAAAGAGCTTCAGGTTGGCCTCGTAGCTGCGCTGCGCTTCGCGAGCGTCAGCGATTTCGATCAAGAGGTTTACGTTCGATCCGTCGTAGTAACCCGTTGAGTCCGCCATGGGATGTGACGGGTCGTAAACGCGGGGCAGTTCGGTCTGGTCGAGCCGGACTCGCCCTGTCTCAACCAGTCCCGGGCGATCGCCGTTCTGCACGGTTTCGCGGAAGCTCACGGTTTTGCGGCGGTAGCCGGGAGTATCAGAATTCGCAATATTTTCAGAAACATGGCGAAGTCTACTGGCCTGAGCTTTCATCCCACTGGCGGCAATGTTCAGGGCATCGCTGAAATCAGTCATCGTATCTACCTCCGGCCAATCGACATGCGCAGGACGTCGAGCGAGTGGCGGTAGATTGTCAGGGCGCGGTTGTGATCCCGCTCCACCTCCACCGCTTTGACCATTTCTTGTTCAAGGGAAACAGAGTTGCCGTTGGGCGATGGCTCACCGTCAGAATACGTGACGCGCGCGGTCGGCCCCGATCTGTCAGCGGCCATATGACCGGCACGGGTCCGGGTCAGGCCGAGTTCGGCTCCACCTCGAACGTAATCCTTGAATGGGGCGATCTCCTTGGCGCGATAGCCTGGCGTGTCCGCGTTTGCGATATTCCGCGCGATGACAGCCTGCCGGCTTCCGGCATGGCGCGCCATGGTTAACGCAGTCTGGACTACTTCCAGCTTACTGAACATCGGGGATTCTCCCTCGGCGATTTCAATCAATGGTTAGGGGTGATTCCTTAAGATCGTGTTGTCGGCCGCCAGAAGGAGAGCCTCACATGTCGATCGAAACCGTCGAACGCGTTACACAGGTCATTTCCCAGCAGCGATTGGTTCACCCGGCGGGTCGGGTAACTGCCGTCTCCGGCGGTCGGGTCGAAGTCTCGGGACTTGGTTATCGCGTGGCGCTGGGACATCGCGCCCGGATTCTCAGCAACCCACCGATCAGGGCGGAAGTGATCAAGCTCGAAGCCGGTCTGGCGATCCTTCTCGCAGAGGGGCCGGTCGACGGCGTCTCGGTCGGCGATCTTGTCCGGGCTGATCCACCGCGCGGATTCTGTCCGGACGATAGCTGGGTTGGGCGTGTCATCGATCCCGACGGCCGGCCATTGGACGGCCGGGCACTCCTTCCCGGGGCCATGCCGCGGCCTTTGCAGGCCGCCCCCCCGCCGCCTCACGCCCGCAGGGGGTTCGGGCCGCGCCTGGCAACCGGATTGGCCGTCTTTGACACCATGCTTCCCATTGTCCTTGGCCAACGGATTGGTCTTTTTGCGGGGTCCGGAGTGGGCAAATCGACCCTGCTTGCAAATCTGGCAAGAGGACTGTCCGCAGATATCGTCGTGATCGGTCTTGTTGGGGAGCGGGGTCGCGAGGTCCGCGAATTTGTCGAGAATGTTCTGGGGCCGGAGGGTCTTGCCAGGTCTGTTGTCATCGCGGCGACGTCCGATCGGGCGCCGCAGGTCAGGCGCCGCGCCGCATGGGCGGCGATGTCGGTCGCCGAGCACTTTCGGGACAAGGGCCTGAACGTCGCCTTGCTGATCGATTCCGTGACGCGATTTGCGGAGGCTCATCGCGAACTTGCCGTCGCCGCGGGGGAGCCCGCGTCCCTGCGCGGATTTCCCGCCTCGACCGGCCCGGCCATTGCAGCGCTCTGTGAACGTGCCGGACCCGGCGCCGGCGCGTCTGGGGATATCACCGCCGTCTTCAGCGTACTTGTGGCCGGGTCCGACATGGATGAGCCTGTCGCCGACATGGTTCGAGGTGTCCTTGACGGTCATGTCGTGCTGGATCGCGATATCGCAGAGCGCGGCAGGTTTCCGGCGGTTGACCTCCTGCGTTCGGTTTCGCGGTCCCTTCCCGAGGCCGCGACGGCCGAGGAAAACACCCTTATCGCGGGGGCGAGGTCAATCCTCGGGACATACGATCGGAGTGCCATGATGATCCAGGCCGGTCTCTACACCGCCGGCTCCGATACCGCGATTGATGAAGCGATTTCGACGGAGCCTCAACTCGAGGACCTTCTTGGCTCACGTAGCCCGGGCGGTCCGCCGGAAGCGTTCGGCATGTTGCGCCGTGCGCTGCCCGCTTCAATCCGGTCAAAGGCCGTTGCCGTGAGACGCGGTGAGAATTGAGGCGGACC
>CAYMMT010000004.1:0-41371 GCA_964391555.1 uncultured Rhodobacterales bacterium | reverse complement strand
GCTGAAACTGGAGGCCGCGGCGGCCTCGCTCCGGACCAGGAACAGTCGCACGATCTGTTCCTGGCTTTCGGCATTCAGGAACTCGGCGGGATCGTCGGTTCCCAAGACTCTCTGCGCACGATCCTTGAACTCTGAGAGTTGCTGATCGAGATCGATTTGCGAGATCCCCGATGGCAGGCCCAGGGCCGTTTCGACCACCGACCGTAGTGGTGTGCTGCCCATGATGCTGAACCAGCGTGCATCGACACTGGTCGCCTGATCGACAACATCCTGCAACTCGTTGGGGAAATTGAGTGCCAATCGCATGTCGTTGTCCTGATTGCCGACGGCAATCTCGAACTGACGGTCTTCGAACCGTTGGATGATGTCGTCGGCAAATCCCGGCCGTGTGGTCAGCCCCGCCCCACCGATATCGCCGTAGCCAAATATCCGGGTAAAGGCGAGATAGCTCTTGTCGGAAAGGCGGTTGGCCAGCGACCCGGAATCGAATGACCCTTCCTCCAGGATCTTCCGGATATAGAATTTGTTGTTGATGTCGTCATCGAGCCCGAATGCGCCCAGCGCAACTTCCAGCAACTGGCGATCCTCGACGAGTTCGGCTGCGGAGGTGATTGAACCGATCCTGTCCCGGAACGCGTCTGTTGCCCGCTGCACCGGCACGCTCTGGTCAAACGCTGTCTTCTGATTGTCCATCGTCCGCTGGAGGAATTGCCAGCCGGCGAGGCCGGTGAACGGGACGATCGGCTGGTAGGTCATGACGGACGTATCTCCGTCCGAGGTGAAGGCCTCTGAAGAGCGAGAAGCCGCTCTTCGCGCGGCATCAGTGCGCGTAGCTGTTTCATGGCGCGGTAGAATTCCCGTTCGGTCACGGCAGCGCTCGCGGCATCAAGATGGGTCCGACTGTCCTCGTCCTTGAGGACCTGGCTCAATTGCTCGATGCCGCGGAGCAATTGGCCCGCAGCTTCATCTTCATCGGCATCTCCGGACAGCACGAGCTGGGCAATGTAGCAGACGCGGCGTACCGGCGTATTCACTTCATCGGGTCGAATGGCATCACGGAGCCGGAGGATATTCGCGTTGGGTGTGAGGATCGACAAGCGGGATCGCCGGTCTCCATTCTCGATCACGGCGCCGTTCACCAGAACACGTTCTTTGGGTCCAAGTTTCAAGACCAGCCCCGACATCACTGCGCCCCGCCCGCATTCAGGCCGCGGACAATGGCGCTGTTTACTTCAATCAGCGGGGCAACGTCGGCCTTGCTGCGAAGGACCTTTGCGCTGTGGCTGGCCACAAATTCTGAGAGGTAGAAGATCCGCGCCTTCAAATCCGACGGCAGGGCGTTGTCCTGATCGGCGACCGAGACGGCGAGATGTGTCCAGATTTGCCGGTTTCGGTGTAAAGCGTTGGCGAGGCGGGGAAAACTGCCTGGAAGCCCGGCGGCGGCCTTGCTGAGTTCCGCTATGGAACCCTGGAGCAACTGGGCCTCGGTTTCGCGTCCGGTCTGAGTGGCGGACTTTGTCGCGCCGTAAGCCTGTTGAGCTTGCATAAGTGCGTTCACGTCGCTGTCCTTTCGGGACCTCGGAAAAGAGCATCACGGCTTTGCCGCGGGGTGGTGGCCGGGGGCGGAGATGCTCCGCCCCCAACCTGAACGAGAGGGCTCTTACCGGAAGAGCGACAGGATCGACTGCGGCGCCTGGTTGGCGATCGACAGCGCCTGGATGCCCAGCTGCTGCTGGACCTGCAGGGCTTGCAGACGGGCAGAGGCTTCTTCCATGTTGGCGTCGACCAGCGAACCGATACCCGACTTCAGCGAGTCCGAGAGGGACGAGACGAAGGAGGTCTGGGTCTCGATCCGGCCTTCAGCAGAGCCGAATGCCGCGGCGGCGTCGATCGCCTGGTTGATCAGTCCGTCGATGGCGGCCAGAGCGCCGGTCGCACCGGAGTCGCTGGTCACGTCAATGGTCTGAACCACGCCCAGGCCGCCGGATGAGGCGCTGGAACCAGCCGTACCGCCGGTCTGAACACGCGCGAACATACCGATGGTGTTGTTCGTGGTCGAACCGGTACCATTGGTGATGGTGAACTGGTTGGTGTTCGCGCCGGTGCCCTGCGTGACAGTGTAGGCATTGGCCGAATCCGTCGCAGCGCCAAAGAAGGCGTTGATCTGGTTCACCAGGTTCTGGGCCACATCCGCGGTACCATCACCGGCCGCAGCCACGTATTCAAAAGTCCGCTGACCCTGGGCAGTGCCGCCGCCAGCCACATTGACCGTCACATCGTCAAGGATCAGCTGGTAGCTGTAGCCCTCGGCGACGGAGCCGACGGTGAACGTCACGTTGGCGTTGTTGGCAACGGTTTCGGTATCGTTGGACCCAGGCGTGTAGGCCGTGTCGTCGTTGATCGTGTCTGCGCCGGCGCCCTGGAAAATGGCCGAAGCGGCGGCGACGCTGGCGGCGTCAGTGGTGCCGAATGTCTGAGCCGTCACCGGGGTGGTCACGGAGAGGTTCTGGCGATCAACCACGATCTGGCGCGCGGTGACGCTGCCATCGGACCCGCGATCGAGCGACGACAGGATGTTCATCGCGTCGGTGCTGGTGCCGTCGATCAGGTTCAGGCCGTTGAACTGAGCGGCGCTGACCACGGAGCTGATCTGGGATTCGAGCGCGTCGATGTCAGCCTGAATGGCGTCACGGTCAACGTTTTCTTCCTGAGCCGCAACGATCCGTCCCTTCATGTCGGTCAGAAGGTCGGTCACGGTCTCGGCGGCCGAACGGGCGACGGCCACAGTGGACTGACCGAGCGACAGACTCTCGGACACAGCCTTGAAGCCTTTGACGTCGGATTCCATCACCTTGGAGATGGCCCAGGCAGCGGAGTTGTCCTTGGCGGATCCAACGGCCCTACCGGTGGAGATCATCCGCTGCGCTTCATTGAGGTTCATGTTGATGGACTTCAGGGTTTGAAGCGCCACCATTGCACCGTTGTTAGTCAGAATGCTGGACATGTTTTGGTCCTTTGTCAGAGGGTGACTTTGCACCCGGATTGCAGGTTGATTTCGACCGCCCGTTTGAGGCGGCCCATAACGTCATTCTGACTGTTCTCGAATTGGCCGGACGGTTCTGTCCGACGATTTGCGCACCCCGAGGAATGCGCGCCCACCCTGCCTCCGGACCTCTCAACGAAATCCTAACGGCCCACCGCTCATCTCACTGGGCTTTTCGTCAATTTTTATGCCTTTAGCTGCATGGCGTTTCGAACCTGCCCCAGATCGGAGATCTGGCCCTGTCTGTCATATGTCGAAAGGTTTCCGGCGGCGCCAATCACGCTCTCGATGCGGATCTGCGCCGCCTTGATACCGCGAATCGAGGCGTCCAGCAGCGTCTGGTTCCGATTGACCTGTGACGCCAACCGGGTCAGTCGATCTTCGGGAAGCTCCCAATCCGGCAACCGCGCAAGCGCGTCGTTCTTTTGTGGGGCCAGAACCTGCAACCGGTCGAAATTCCCCGACAGTATCACCGCGCGTTCTTCATCGAGAAGTCGCTCAAGGGCGACCGCGGCAGCCTCATTCATTGGTCCGCTCCAACAGCGATTCATAGATTGATTCGGCCAATCCGATCCCTCCCGTGCGGACGATTTCCTCGGCTTGGGCTTGTCGTAGGAAGGAAGCAAACTGCCCCTCTCCCTCACCGCCTCCAAATCCCTCGGGCACCTCGCCGACGCCTGCGGATTCAAGCATTTGCGCAAGAAAACTTGCCTCCAGCGCTTGGGCGGCCGCACGCAGCTGCTCTTCGTGACTGGGCCGATCAGCGGCCTGATTCGCGCCGGTTGACGGTCCGGTTGACGGGATTGTCGGCAACTCCATGGGTCACTCCAATTCTAGAGATTTCACGGAAAGAAACCTGATCCGGGTAAAGATTGAGTAAGCTTCTTCGCGCATCAGACATGCCGGAAACCAGACCCGATCGGAGAACCGATGATCGACATTCCGCTTCTGGACAGCAGCATGGCAGCGCGGCCCGACAGCGCAAAGCCATCTCGCGCGGGTGACCCGACCGCCACGAAGGACGGTAAAGCCAGTTTTGTGTTGGTGTACGGGCTGACTGGATCAGGGGAGGATCTCCGGATCTCGGGGGATGCGCCGGCCGAGGGTGTCGCGGACGCCCCGGAGGATGCGGACCCGGCTCCCGAAGACAGTGACGCACAGCCCGAGTTGGCAGATCCATCGGCCTTAACCGATGTCGATCTGAGCAACAGCGATGCCGCGACCGGAGTGGATGAAACGCAATTCGCAGTGCCGGGAAGACCTGCCGACCATAACCCGCGCGAGGTTTCGGAGGGCGAACCGCGGCAACCGGTGCGGCAATCAGTGCGGCAACCAATCACGACAGCAGAGGCAACTTCCGGCCAAGGCCCCAAGGTTGATCCAATGCCGGCGCGCCCTGCGGCAGTGCCAAATCAGGCCGGTTCCAGCGACCCCAAATCGGCGGACCCGGCGCAATCCGGACCATCGCAACCGGTCCGCGGACTGGGGACCGAGATGATTTCCCCCGCTGTGGGCTCTGCGGCGAAAGCGGCCCTTGCCGCGCAACACGCCACCCAGGTTGACGTGGCCCGCCCGGCACCGGATGCGTCGCGGGACGGGGCAGCCGGGCAAACAACGCAATCTGACGCGGGACCCCGCGCGACCCCCGCCCAGGAAGGCAGACTCACCGACTTGCCAGCAGCGAGGCAAGCTCGCGAAATCGTGGACAGGCAGACCACGCCTGGCGCAGATCGGTCGCCGTCGCAAACCGCGATTGCCATTCCGGACCGATCGCCGCCTCAGCTGTCGCCGGTGTCTTCTGCGGCGGCCAACGCATCCGCTGCGGTTCCGCCAGTCACCACTGCACCGGAAAACGGGCAACCGCGCTGGTCGCGCCTCAACCCGTCCACTCAATCGGAGGCACGAACCGCTGAGGCTTCGCCACGGCGGGTTTCACTCACTCAAACTCACCCCCAATCCGACTCTCTGGTGGTGTCGCAGGTCAAACTGGCCGACGCCGCAGCCACGCTTGTCCAACAAGATCCCGACGCCGGTCTCGAGAGAAGCACCGGATCAAACGAACTTCTGCCGCTGAGCCCCGCTGCCGCCGGGCCGGCAACGGGGCACTCCGCACTCTCTGCCGCAATCTCTCCGACGCCGCAAATGGCGCAACAGATTGCCCGTCAAATGGCGCTATCCGTGATACCTTTGCCCGACGGTCCGGTGGAAATCCAATTGTCACCGGAGGAACTCGGGCGGGTGCGGATGACCGTCAGCGTTCTGGATGGGGTAGTCTCTGTGGCGGTGCAGGCGGACAGACCTGAGACAGCTGACCTGATGCGGCGTCACATCGAAATCCTCGCGCGAGAGTTCCGCGACCTCGGCTATGAACAATCAAGTTTCAGCTTTTCCGGGTTTGACGGACAAGGCACCGAATTTGACCAAGGTGCCGACCCGGGCCGGACCGCCTCGACAGACGAACAGCAGGACGTACCGCCGCCAACCACCGCCCTCCGACCGGCTCCGACCGGGACGGGCCTCGACCTGCGGCTTTGAAAGGATCTCGACATGATTGACCCGACCGCGCCGGTGACGGCCTCCCCTCAGAACCCTGCCCAACCCACTTCGGGCAGCACCGGCTCGACATCCGCGATCACGTCGGATTTTGAAACGTTCCTGAAGATGCTCACCGTCCAGATGGAGAACCAGGATCCTCTCAACCCGATCGAGTCGAGCGATTTCAGCGTCCAGCTGGCCACCTTTTCCGGCGTGGAACAGCAGGTTCAAACCAACGACCTGCTCAGCGCATTGGCCGCCCAGATGACCGCAAGCGGTCTTGCCGATATGGCCGGTTGGGTCGGGATGGAAGCGCGTGCGGCGGCGCCGGCATGG
The DNA here is from genome assembly GCA_964391555.1 of uncultured Rhodobacterales bacterium. Classification (GTDB taxonomy): domain Bacteria; phylum Pseudomonadota; class Alphaproteobacteria; order Rhodobacterales; family Rhodobacteraceae; genus JAMWZF01. The sequence continues at coordinate 35,457 of CAYMMT010000004.1, read as the reverse complement.
TTCGATGGCACGACCCCGCTGGCCATGTCTCCGGACCCCGTCGCTGTCGCCGACCGGGCCGAACTGGTGGTTCGGGACCAATGGGGCAGCGAAGTCCAGCGCCTGAACGTGCCGATTACCGCCGAAACCATCGAATGGGACGGAATTGACTCGAACCGGACACCTCTGCCCACGGGCGTCTACAGTTTCGAACTCGTCAGCTATTCTCAGGGCGACGCTCTGCAAGCAGAACCCGTGGAGGTCTATCAGCGCGTCCGCGAGATCCGGTCCGACGGCGTGGGCACGACGTTGATCCTTGAAAGTGGCGCCGAAATCCCCAGCGCGTCCGTCACCGCCCTGCGCGACCCGAACCTGACTTGAGCCGATCAGGACACCAGGACCCCCCAGATGGCGACCGCGGCGACCGCGGCGCCAACAAGCGCCCAGGCAACCCTTTCACCCAGCTTGCCTGACTTGGGCGGCGAAGGCGGATTGGCCTGCCGCACGAGGACCTCTTCGGCAAGTTGCGGCAGCTTGGGGCCAAATCGGGCCAGAACCTGCAGCGTGTGGGACAGATCCTTGATCAGCGCCTTGGGCCCGATGCTTTCCTTGATGTAATCCTCGACGATGGGCTTGGCCACGTCCCAGATATTCATCTTCGCATCCATCGACCGCGCGACGCCTTCGACGACAACCATCGTACGCTGCAACAAGATCAATTCTGTCCGGGTCTCCATGCCAAACCGCTCCGTCACCTCAAAGAGGTAGGCCAGGAGGCGCCCCATCGAGATCCGGCTGGCATCCATCCCGAATATCGGCTCGCCCACCGCGCGCAACGCCCGGGCGAATTCATCGACATCCCGATCCGCCGGGACATAACCGGCCTCGAAATGCACTTCGGCCACGCGGCGATAATCGCGCCGGATAAAACCAAACAGGATCTGGGCATAGACCCGCCGCGTATACTCGTCGATATGACCCATGATCCCGAAATCATAGGCAATGATGTCGCCGTTCGCTGCGACCTTGAGATTTCCCTGATGCATGTCGGCATGGAAATATCCGTCGCGCAGGGCGTGCAGCAGGAAAAGCTCGAGAACCCGCGCCGCGAGCCGCGACCTGTCATGGCCCGCCGCGTCCAGCGCGGCATTGTCCCCAGCGCTCACCCCCTCAGCCCATGTCTGGGTCATCACCCGGCGCGCGGACAGGTGCCATTTGATATCGGGGAGCTGGAATCCCGCGTCGTTCTTCGTATTGGCGGCGAATTCCGAGGCTGCGGCACTCTCCAGGCGCAGGTCCAACTCACCAAGCACCACCCCTTCGAAATGCCTGATCACGTCCATCGGTCGCAATCTCCGCGACGCGGGCGACAAAGCCTCGATCATCGTTGCCGCGAAATAGAAGGCGTCGATGTCGGTCCGGAACGCGCGTTCGATCCCCGGGCGTAGCACTTTGACCGCCACATCCTCGCCCGTGTCCACCAGGCGCGCCTTGTGCACCTGCGCAATCGACGCGGCAGCCACGGCTTCGGAAAATTGGGAGAAAAGCTTGTCGACCGGCAAGTTGAGTTCGCGCTCGATTTCCTCCTTGGCCTCGCGAATGGAGAAGGGTGGCAGCTTGTCCTGCAGCACCCGCAACTGCACCGCCAACTCGTCACCGACGACATCGGGCCGGGTTGACAGAATCTGACCGAACTTGATGTAGGCCGGACCCAAGGCCGTCAGCGCCCGGGTCGCCGGCGGCATCGCCGGATCGCCGCGCAATCCCAGCCACTGGAACGGCCAGGTCAGTCCCCGCAACAGCCACCGCATGTAGCGCGGCGCTTCGAATGCATCGAGGACCACCCGCATGGCCCCGGTCCGTTCGAGCGTTGCGCCCGTGCGGATCAGGCGAAAGATATTGTGAGGACCGCGCACAGCTTCAGATCTTCCAACCCGAATGCAGACAGGCCACGCCCATCGTCAGGTTGCGGTAGGCCGCATTTTCGAAACCGGCGTCCCGGATCATGCCAAGAAAGGCGTCCTGATCGGGGAACTTGCGGATCGACTCCACGAGGTACTGGTAGCTGTCCCGATCCCCCGTCACCATTTTTCCCATGGCCGGAATGACGTTGAAGGAATAGGCGTCATACGCTGCGCGAAGACCGGGGTTCGGGACGCGCGAGAATTCCAGCACCATCAGCCGACCGCCGGGACGCAGCACGCGATAGGCCTCCGACAATGCCGCTTCGGGCCGGGTCACATTCCGGATACCGAACGAAATCGTGTAGACGTCGAAGGTATTGTCCTCGAACGGCAGGCTCATGGCATCGCCGACAACCCAGGTCAGGCTGTTGGACAACCGCGCGGCCTCGGCCCGGCGCTGACCCTCCTCCAGCATCTCGGCGGTGAGATCCAGGACCGTCGCCTCGCCATAGCCAGCACGTTTCAGAAACCGGAACGAGATATCCCCGGTACCGCCCGCCACGTCGAGCAATTTCTGTCCCCCGCGCGGCGCAAGCCAGTCCATCATGGCATCCTTCCAAAGACGATGGATGCCAACGCTCATCAGATCGTTCATGACGTCGTAGCGGTTCGCCACGCTCTCGAACACGCCGCGCACACGGCCTGCCTTTTCGCCTTCGGGAACGTCCTGAAACCCGAAATGCGTGGTGCGATCGCTGCTGTCACTCATGGGCCTTGCTCCCGCGCCCGCGCAACTATCTGAATTACGGGCCTTGATCTGCGTCCCGCCGGGCTTACACCCCAGCGCAGACATAAGGAAGCGCGCGATGCCCGAATTGCCAGAGGTGGAGACAGTGCGTCGCGGGTTGGCCCCCGCGATGGAGGGGCGGCGGATCGACCGGGCGGACGTCAACCGGCCTGACCTGCGCTGGCCGTTTCCCGACCGCATGGCAGACAGGCTGACCGGGGCGCGGGTGTTGCGGCTGGGGCGGCGGTCCAAGTACATCCTTGTTGATCTGGACCGTGATGAGACGCTGATCATCCACCTCGGTATGTCCGGCAGGATGACCGTGTCGGGGATGGAGATCGGGGGCTTTTACCACGACCATCCGGCAGCGGCGGCCCATGACCACGTGGTCCTTCACATGGACAGCGGCGCGCGGGTGACGTTCAACGATGCGCGGCGGTTCGGGGCCATGGACCTCTGGCCGACCCGAACCATCGAAGACCACTGGCTGCTCAGATCCCTGGGTCCGGAACCGCTGGGCAATACGTTTTCCGCGGCCCACCTGGAAGAGAGGCTCACAGGACGCCGGACGCCCGTCAAATCTGCACTTCTGGACCAGAGAATCGTCGCGGGGCTGGGCAATATCTACGTTTGCGAGGCACTGTTTCGGGCCGGCATCCATCCAAAGCGCCTTGCGGGCCGGATCAGCGCCCGGCGTCTGGCGCGCCTGGTTCCGATCATCCGCGAGGTTCTGGAAGAGGCCATCGCCTCGGGCGGGTCGTCGTTGCAGGATCATCGGCAGGCCACTGGCGAACTTGGATATTTTCAGCACAATTTTGCCGTCTATGACCGTGAAGAGCAGCCCTGTAGAACCGCCGATTGTCCCGGCGTCATCCGACGCATCGTGCAGTCTGGTCGGTCGACCTACTATTGCCCGTTCTGCCAAAGATGACTTGCAACACCTGACCCCGGTGTTAAGCCTAGACCCTCGGCCCGGCACAACAAGGGACAGGTTCTGCATGGCTTACGAGACGATCAACGTCGACACGTCCGACGACGTCTGCCTTATCACCCTCAATCGACCCGACGCGCTCAATGCGCTCAACGCGCAGCTTCTGGGAGAGCTGGCGACCGCGCTCGAAGAGGCCGATGCAAGTGACAAGGTGCGTTGCATAGTTCTGATTGGTTCGGAAAAGGCATTCGCCGCCGGGGCCGACATCTCCGAAATGGCCGACAAGAGCTTTGTCGACATGTATGCCGGTCAGGTCTTTGCCGCCGAGGCGGACCGTGTCGGAGGGATCTCCAAACCGGTGATCGCGGCGGTGTCAGGATACTGCCTCGGCGGCGGCTGCGAATTGGCGATGATGTGTGACTTCATCATTGCCGCCGACAATGCGAAGTTCGGCCAGCCCGAAATCAACCTCGGCGTCATCGCCGGGATGGGCGGAACGCAAAGACTGACCCGACTTGTGGGCAAGTCGAAGTCGATGGAGATGCACCTGACAGGCCGGTTCATGGAAGCCGAAGAGGCGGAGCGCTCCGGATTGGTGAGCCGCGTCGTGCCCGCCAAGAAACTGAAAGAAGAAGCCTTGGCCGCGGCGCACAAGATCGCGTCCAAATCCATGCTCGCCGCCAGCGCCGCCAAGGAAGCCGTCAACATGGCCGAGGAACTCAGCCTCGCCGATGGTGTCCGCCACGAACGGGCGCTCTTTTACGGGCTCTTCGCCACCGAGGATCAGACCGAGGGCATGGCCGCGTTCATGGAAAAACGCGAGCCTCAGTTTCGCGATCGCTAGGGTGCGGAGCGATTGATCCGAGGCCCTTTACAAAGAGGTCCGGTTCGGGCTATCCCACCGCGTTACATGCGCGTGGTGCCCGCTTTGGCAGGAATCGTCCGGTGATCTGATCCGGAGCAGGGTGTCGTTCGCGCGACCAGTTTGAACCGAGACCCGAGAGAGACCGCACCACCATGGCCAACACGCCCCAGTCCAAGAAACGCGCCCGTCAGAACGAGCGTCGTTACGCCGTCAACAAAGCCCGTCGTTCACGCATTCGCACGCACCTGCGCAAGGTCGAAGAAGCCATTGCGTCGGGCGACAAGGACGCGGCATCGGCCGCGTTGAAGGCCGCCCAGCCCGAACTCATGCGTGGTGTCACCAAGGGCGTGTTTCACAAGAACACCGCCGCGCGCAAAATGTCGCGCCTGAGCGCGCGGGTGAAAGCACTCGGCTAGGCGGGAATCGTGTCCTTGCTGCCGCATTTGGCAGCATCAAGCGGGATCGCGGCCAAGCGGTCCCGTTTTGCTTTTCAGAACTGAACAAGTGTTTCCTCAAAGATTCAAAGACCTCAGAGATTCTGTCGAAGAACTCCTCTGTCAAGCAAACAGTTTCATTGAAGCGCGCTCAGTCTGGTTGCTAGTTTGCACGAGCGATTCACTTCCGTCCCTGGGGGGACAGCGGGAAGTCTGGCGGTGGGATGGGCTCGGTACGTGGCAAGGGCGACGCGAGCTGTGGGACAGGTGCCAGCTTCGACAGGGGAGTTTCAGCAACCTGGACCGACTCCGGTGTGATCCACCGGACGGTTAGTTGTTGCCTGAAGCTTCCGCCCCCCTTGGAACGTATTGCCGGGCCCGGACTGGTCGATCTGGGTCAAGTGTGTCGCGCCGACACCGTCGCCGTCTCCGTTCCGAAGGCGGCGCTAACCAAGGGGGACATAATGACCAAGGACAAGTGGGGGCAGGTGCGCGAGGGGCTGCGCACCTACGTAGGCACCAACAATTACAAAAGCTGGATTGAACCGCTTGAATTTGCAGATCTGTCCCAGGGGGTTGCGACCTTCACCGTCCCGTCCACCTATTTCGGCAAGTTCGTATTGCAGAATTTCGGCGAGCAGATCATCTACCAGCTGACCAAGTCCGGCGAACCGGTCGAGCGGTTGAGCTTTGTTCCCGCCAACCAGACAACCGCGCCGGACGCCCGTCCCCAGGAACCGGCAGCCCAACCGGCAACAGCCCGCGCCAACCCCATGGAAGGCGGCCAGGTCGACCGTCGTTTCACCTTTGATACTTTTATCGTTGGCAAGCCCAACGAGCTGGCCCATGCCGCTGCCCGCAAGGTTGCCGAAGGCGGGACCGTCACCTTCAACCCGCTGTTCATGTATGGCGGTGTCGGCTTGGGCAAGACACACCTGATGCACGCCATGGCCAACGAGTTGCAGGACCGCCGGCCCGACTTGACCGTCGTCTACCTCTCGGCCGAGCAGTTCATGTACCGCTTCATCACTGCATTGCGCGAACGCAAGATGCTGGATTTCAAGCAGATGTTCCGGTCTGTCGACGTGCTGATGGTCGATGACGTCCAGTTCATCGCCGGCAAGGACAGCACGCAGGAAGAGTTCTTTCACACCTTCAACGCGTTGGTGGATGCCGGAAAGCAGATCGTCATCTCCGCCGACCGCGCACCGGGCGAGATCAAGGACCTTGAAGACCGCATCAAGTCGCGCCTGCAATGCGGCCTCGTGGTGGACCTCCACCCGACCGACTATGAACTCCGACTGGGCATCCTTCAGGCCAAGGTCGAGCAGTTCGTGAATACCTACCCCGGCGTCGTGGTCCACGATGGCGTGCTCGAATTCCTCGCGCATCGCATCTCGACCAATGTCCGCGTCCTCGAAGGCGCACTGACCCGGCTGTTTGCTTTTGCCTCGCTCGTGGGTCGCGAAGTGTCGCTGGACCTCACGCAGGATTGCCTCGCTGATGTGCTTCGTGCCTCGGACCGCAAGATCACCATCGAGGAGATCCAGCGCCGGGTGTCCGAGCATTACAACATCCGTTTGTCCGACCTCATTGGCCCGAAGCGGACCCGCATCTATGCCAGACCCCGGCAAGTGGCGATGTGGCTCAGCAAGCAGTTGACCAACCGCTCCCTGCCCGAGATCGGACGCCGGTTCGGCAAGCGTGACCACACGACCGTCATGCACGGTGTCCGGAAGATCGAGGAGTTGCGCGCAACCGACAGCCAGATCGCTGACGATCTGGAGATGCTGCGGCGCACGCTCGAGGAATAACCCTGCAAAAAAGCCTTGAGCCGAGAGGGGAAACGGGTAGGTTTTCCCTCCGCCCCGGCGTGCAATGACCGGGGCCAACAACGGAGCGTGGGACATGAAGGTCAGCATCGAACGGGGGGCGCTGCTGAAGGCCGTGGCGCAGGCGCAATCGGTGGTGGAGCGGCGCAACACGATCCCGATCCTTGCCAACGTCCTGATCGAGGCCGAGGGTGACACCGTGGAGTTCCGGGCCACCGACCTCGACATCGAAGTGGTGGACCGTACGCCGGCCAAGGTGGAGCGGGCAGGGGCCACGACGGTCAACGCCGTGACACTCAATGAAATCGTCCGCAAGCTGCCCGACGGCGCCCTGGTGTCGCTGACCGAGGATGGGTCGTCCGGGCGACTGGTGATCGAAGCCGGGCGTTCGAACTTCTCGCTTGCCACCCTGCCACGGCAGGATTTTCCGATCATGGCGTCCTCTGAATACGACGCGAATTTCTCTTGCAAGGCCCCGGACCTGCGACGACTCTTTGAGAAGTCTCGCTTCGCCATTTCGACTGAAGAGACCCGGTATTACCTCAACGGCGTTTACATGCACGTTGCCGATGCCGACGGCGGGCAGGTGCTGCGATGCGTGGCCACCGACGGTCACAGGCTTGCCCGGATCGACGCCGATTTGCCGGACGGCGCGGCCGGCATGCCCGGTGTCATCGTCCCCCGCAAGACCGTGGGCGAGTTGATGAAGCTTCTGTCCGATGACGAGCTTGTCATCGCGGTTTCGGTCAGTGAAACCAAAGTGCGTTTCGCCACGCCCGAAATCACGCTGACGTCCAAAGTGATCGACGGCACATTTCCCGATTATTCGCGGGTCATTCCGCAGGCGAACGCCAAGAAGATGGAAGTGGACGCTGCCGAGTTCGCCAAGGCCGTGGATCGCGTGGCGACCGTGTCGTCCGAACGCTCGCGTGCCGTGAAGATGCAATTGGACGAGGACCGGCTGGTTCTTTCGGTGAATGCGCCGGACAGCGGCAATGCCGAAGAGGAACTGGCAGTCGCCTATGGTGACGAAGGGCTCGAGATCGGGTTCAACGCAAAATACCTGCTGGAGATCGCAAGCCAGGTGGATCGCGAGAACGCGGTGTTCATGTTCAACTCTTCCGGTGACCCCACGCTCATGCGCGAGGGCAACGATACGACGGCGGTCTATGTCGTGATGCCGATGCGCGTTTGATCAAGCGAGCCCAATCCGAAACACCTCGATTTCGACGCGCCTGCGCAGGTCGATCCGCTGGGGGGCCAGCCCCCCAGACCCCCGGGGATATTTTTGAGCCGAAGAACAAGGTGTGGGGGATTTCGTGACATCCCTTCACCTGACCGCACTCTCCTTGTCACACTTCCGGTCCCATCGGCGCACATCCCTGGAGCTTGATGGCCGGCCGGTTGCGATCCACGGGGCGAACGGGGCCGGGAAGACAAACCTGCTTGAGGCGGTGTCGCTCCTGTCTCCCGGTCGCGGTCTCAGGCGCGCGCAAGTGGCCGACATGGCCAGAAAACCGGAGGCACTGGGATGGAAGGTCACCGCTGAAATCGCTACGCCCGGCATGGATCACGAGGTTGAAACCTGGGCCGAGGCGGGCAGCGGACGGCAGGTTCGGATCGACGACAAGGCGGCGGCGCAGGTCGCCCTTGGGCGCATAGCACCGGTGCTGTGGCTGGTACCGGCCATGGATCGGCTCTGGATCGAAGGCGCGGAAGGCCGGCGAAGGTTTCTCGACCGCGCGGCCCTCAGCTTTGAGCCCGCCCATGCGGAGGCGGTTCTCGTTTACGAGAAATCGATGCGGGAGCGGAACCGTTTGCTCAAGGATATGGTGCGCAACGCGCACTGGTACGCCGCGCTGGAGGCGCAAATGGCCGAGGCCGGGGCCCGGATCCATCGCACGCGGTCCGAAACACTGATCGAACTGGCCGCCGCCCAGGACAATGCGGAAACCGCCTTTCCCAGCGCGTCACTGAGCCTGACCCATCCGGAGCCGGCCTGCGATGCGCCCGACGACCCCGAAGCGTTGCAGGCAGCCCTGGCAGAAGGACGATCCCGGGACCTGCAGGCCGGCCGGACCCTCACCGGGCCACACCGCGCCGATCTGGACGCTGTCTACACTGCAAAGGGCGCGCCCGCCCGGGACTGTTCCACCGGTGAGCAAAAGGCGCTGCTTGTCTCCTTGATCCTTGCCAACGCCCGCGCACTTGCCGCGCGCACCGGCGCTCCGCCTATCCTATTGCTCGATGAGATTGCCGCGCATCTTGATGCCAGCCGACGGGCGGCGCTCTACGATGAAATCTGTGGCCTCGGTGCGCAGGCGTGGATGACCGGAACGGGACCCGAGCTCTTTTCCGACCTGGGCGACCGGGCCCAGAGCTTCGAAGTGACCGATACCAACGGCCTGTCGGAGGTGCGTGATGCGAATTGACCGGATCGAGGAAACCCGGCTGTCGCAGGCGGACGAAACAGGAATTTCGGCACTGCTCAATCGCGCCTTCGACACGGACTTTGGGCCGTTCTCCTATTTCCAGCAGCGCCATCATGTCCGTCTGGTGATGCGTGAGGCCGGAACAATCATCGGGCACATGGCGCTGGGCTACCGCGCGATCCGTTTGGGAGATGTATTCCTCGATGCCGCCACGCTTGCCGACGTCGCAACCGATCCCGCGCATCAGGGTCGGGGGGTCGCAACCGCGCTGATGCGCGCAATGATCGAGGAAGGCCGCGCCATGAGGGCCGATCTCATCATGCTCTTCGGGGATCGCCCAATGTATGCCGGGCACGGCTTTTTTCACGTTTCGAACCCGCTGACTGCGCTTGATCTGACGGGTCGGCGGATCACTGAAATCAAGCGTTGGGTGCCGACGCATCTCATGATCCTGCCGTTGACCGAACTCACATGGGATGACACGTCGCCACTGGACCTGCTTGGCACCAAGTTCTAGGCACAAGGCATGACCATTTCCGTGGCTGAAGTCAGCCTCTATACCGCTGCGCTGTTCCTGCTCTTCATCACGCCGGGTCCGGTTTGGGTCGCGGTCGTGGCCCGCGCTGTGTCCGGTGGCATGCCGGCGACGTGGCCCCTGGCGCTGGGTGTCGCGCTGGGGGACATGATCTGGCCGCTGGTGGCGATCTTTGGTGTCTCGGCGATTGTTGCGGTCTATGCCGACTTCCTGATCGTGCTGAGATGGGCGGCGGCGGGTATCCTGATCCTCATGGGGCTGGGTCTGATCCGCTATTCGGCGAAGTTGAAAATGGAGGCTGGCGGTGCGCTGACCAGACCCGGCTTCGTCGCGGGGTTTTCGGCGGGGTTCCTTGCCGTCATCGCAAACCCGAAGGCATCGCTGTTTTACATGGCGCTCTTGCCGACCTTTTTTGATTTCACCGTGATCCGGTGGGCAGATATCGCCGTGATCTGCGTGGTGAGCCTCTTGGTGCCGCTGCTCGGGAACCTGACACTTGGACTTTTCGTCGATCGCATCCGCCGCTTCCTGCGCACACCAGAGCAGGTGCGCCGGGTGAATGTCAGTGCCGGTGTGGCGCTGATCGGCGTTGGCCTCGTGATCGCCGCGACGGGAGACAAGGGCTGAGCCGCCCCTCGGGGCCCCAGGATTATTCCCCGTGTCGCAGCAATCGCTGCTTCTGGCGGTTCCAGTCGCGCTTGGCCTCGGTCGCGCGTTTGTCCTGAGCCTGCTTGCCCTTGGCCGTCGCAATCTTCAGCTTCACGCGGCCCTCGTGGTTGAAGTACATCACCAGCGGGACAAGCGTCATCCCCTGCCGCCGGGTCGCATTCCAGAGCCGGGATATCTCTCGCTTCGACGCCAGCAGCTTTCGGCGGCGTCGTTCCTCATGTGGAAACATCGCCTGCGTGTAGGGCGCGATATAGCCATTGGTGAGCCACAACTCCCCGTCATCGACCTCGGCATAGCTGTCGGCGATGTTGGATTGGCCGGTCCGCAGCGACTTCACCTCGGACCCTGTCAGGACGATGCCCACCTCGAGATCATCCTCGATGGCATAGTCGTAGCGGGCACGCCGGTTCTCGGCGATCACCTTGTAGTTCGAGTTGTCCTGCGATTTGGCCATTGCGGCGAAATAGGGGGCCGGGCGGCGTGTGTCCAGTGGCCCCGTTGCCTGCGTCCGGCAGCCGGTCTAGACCAATCGCATGTATACCGTCGCCGCACTCTATCATTTCACACCATTTGAAGACCCCGCCGCCCTGAAAGGGCCGCTGGCGCAGGTCTGCTGCGGCGCCGGCGTCACAGGCACCCTTCTGCTGGCGCCCGAGGGGATCAACGGCACGATCGCGGGCAGCCGTGAGGGGATCGACATCGCATTGACCCACATTCGCAGCTTGCCGGGCTGCGCGGATATCGAGTGGAAGGAAAGCACCGCCACCGAACAGCCCTTCGCCCGCCTCAAGGTGCGGCTCAAGCGCGAAATCGTGACCATGGGCCAGCCTCAGGTGAACCCCCGTGCGGGCACCGGCCGCTATGTCGATTCCGCCGATTGGAATGCGCTGATCTCGGCGCCGGACGTCGCGGTGATCGATACACGCAACGACTACGAGGTCGCCATCGGCACATTCGACGGCGCGGTGGACCCGGTGACCAAATCCTTTGGCGAATTTCCCGCCTGGTGGGAGGCGAACCGAGACCGCTTCCACAACAAGCGCATCGCCATGTTCTGTACCGGCGGCATCCGCTGCGAGAAATCGACAAACTACCTGCTCGGCCAAGGGGTCGAGGACGTCTATCACCTCAAGGGCGGAATCCTGAGATACCTCGAAGAGGTGCCGGTGGAGGACAGCCTCTGGCAAGGGTCCTGTTTCGTCTTTGACGGACGGGTCAGTGTCGGTCACGGGCTGCAAGAGGGTCCGCATGTTCTCTGTCACGCCTGTCGACGCCCGATCCTGCCAGCCGACCGGGATCGGCCCGAGTTCGAAGAGGGCGTTTCCTGTCATCACTGCGTGGGCGAAACCTCTGCGGCGGACAAGGCGCGGTTTCGCGAGCGCCAGCATCAGATCGGACTCGCCAAGGCACGCGGCGAGAGCCATCTGGGCCAAAGGGACGGAGTTGGCTGAGCCCATGGCGCGGCTGCTGGTTGCCGGGGCCACGGGCCGGATCGGGCGGCTGCTCGGGACGGTTTGGCAAATGGCTCCTCCGGCAGACGTGACGGTAACCTTCACCGGGCGGCGTGCCGAATGGCCGGTCAAGCCGCAGCACGTGGCTTGCCGAAGGGCAGACCCCGAGGCTTTCCAAATGCTGTTGTCGAATGCGGATATCGTGCTCGATCTCGCCGGTCCGACCCGGGCGCCGGACACCGACACACACCGGGACTGCCTCGACATCTTTCGGTCGCTGGCCGCTCTGACCGACAAGCCGGTTCTTACCATGTCGACCTCTGCCGTCTATGGCCAGGGCGCGATGCGGCGAGAGGACGAGGTCGCCCAGCCGCATAGCCCCTATGGCGCCGCACGGTTGGAGCTCGAAACACTGGTCAAGTCGCGCCCCCGGGCCACTGCGCTTCGCCTCGGCAACGTCGCGGGGGCGGATGCCTTGCTGGGTCGGATGGTGCCGGGACAGCCGGTCCTGCTCGACCAGTTCGACGATGGCGCCACACCGCGCCGCAGCTACCTCGGTCCGGAATCTCTGGCCGATCTTCTTGTGGCGCTTTGCCGCCACGCACTGTCTGACGGCCTGCCTCACGTCCTGAACCTCTGTGGACAGGGTACGGTGGAAATGGCCGAACTTCTGGAGGCGACCGGTCAACCTTGGGTCTCCCGACCCGCCCCGGCATCGGCGATCCGGGACCTCACCCTCTCGGCCGCGCTTCTGAAAACCTTGGTCGAGGTCCCGAAAGTCACTGCACATAGCCTTGTCGCCGAATGGCAAAGGCACCGCGCATGACCCCGGCCAAGCGCGCCTTCGACATCGGCTTTGCCCTGTTTCTAGGGGCCATCGCGCTCCCGATCCTGGCCACCGTCGCAGCCCTGATCCTCCTCCGTGACGGCACGCCGGTCTTCTACGTGTCCGAACGTATGCACAGCCCCACCCGCCCCTTTGGCTTGATCAAGTTTCGCACCATGCGGACCGCTGCCCGGGATCGTGGCGTCACCGGTCCCGACAAGGCGGACCGGATCACACCTCTGGGTCGTACCCTGCGGCGCACGCGGCTCGATGAACTGCCGCAACTCTGGAACATCCTCATGGGGGATATGTCGTTTGTCGGTCCCCGCCCGCCGCTCCGCCGCTACGTGGAAAGCCATCCCGAGCTATACCGGCAGGTGTTGCAGGCGCGTCCGGGGGTCACGGGCCTCGCCTCCCTGATCTACGCCGACCACGAAGAACGCCTTCTGTCGCGCGCCCGATCGGCGGAGGAGACCGAGGCGATCTACGTCCGCGCCTGCGTGCCGCGCAAGGCGGCACTGGATCTGATGTGGCAGCGGGACTGGAGCCTCTGCTTCGACTTCTGGATCCTGTGGAGAACATTGCGAGGCCGCGTGCGCGCTGGGCGAAAGGGACCTTGATGAAAAAGAAGGCAGCGATCATCGGCGGCGGCGTCATCGGCGGCGGCTGGGCGGCGCGGTTCCTCCTGATGGGGTGGGACGTCGCCGTGTTCGACCCGGCCCCGGATGCCGCCCGAAAGGTTGGTGAAGTCCTCGACGGCGCCCGCCGCGCCCTGCCGATGCTCTATGACCGCGCTTTGCCACCCGTGGGAGAGCTGCGGTTCGCCGACACCCTGGCTGACGCCTTGGATGGCTCTGATTGGGTGCAAGAAAGCGTGCCCGAAAGGCTCGACCTCAAACACCGACTTCTGGGCGACATCCAGTCCGTTGTCCCGCCCGGAACACTGATTGGCTCCTCGACCTCCGGCTTCATGCCATCGGAGCTTCAGGAGCGCGCCCCGCACCCCAAGGATATCCTCGTCGCCCACCCCTTCAATCCGGTTTACCTGCTCCCGGTGGTCGAGGTCGTCGGATCCGCCGCGACCCCGCCCGAGACTCTGGACAGGGCCGACGCTGTCCTGCGCGACATCGGCATGGCGCCGCTACGCGTTCGTCAGGAAATCCCCGCCCATATCGCCGACCGCCTGCTCGAAGCCGTTTGGCGGGAGGCGTTGTGGCTGGTGAAAGACGGCATCGCCACAACGGCGGAAATCGACGAAGCGATCCGGTTGGGATTTGGACTCCGCTGGGCGCAGATGGGCCTCTTTGAAACCTATCGCATCGCCGGGGGCGAGGCCGGAATGGCGCATTTCATCGGCCAATTCGGCCCGGCGCTGAAATGGCCTTGGACCAAGCTGATGGACGTGCCGGAGTTGACCGACGACCTGATCGCCACCATCGCTGCGCAATCCGACGCTCAGTCCGGTGCGCTGTCGATCCGCGAACTCGAACGGCTGCGCGACGACAACCTCATCGCCATGATGCGTGCGCTTCGCCAGCAAGGCGCGGCGGCGGGACAGGTGCTCAGGGATCACGAGGTCACCTTGGACTCCACCTTTGAGGCCGGCCCGCCCATGGTCACGCTTCGCCGCACCATCCCGGTCGACTGGACCGACTACAACGGCCACATGAACGAAAGCCGCTATGGGCAGGTCGTGTCAGACGCCGCCGACGCGGTGATGCTGCATGTCGGCGTCGACGAAGGATACATTGCGGAGGGGCATAGCTTCTTTACCGTCGAGACAAGCATTTCCTACAAGGCCGAGTGCCATGCCGGGGACACCATCGAAGTGAGAACCGAGGTGCAGGAAGCCGCGGGCAAGAAGCTGTCGCTCGCCCACGAGATCTGGCGCGGAGAAACCCTCGCCGCCACGGCAACGCAACTCCTGATCCACGTGAGCCTTGAGACGCGGCGCGCCTGTGAACCCTTGCCCAGGGTGGCCGCGGCGATGAAGGCTCTGCTGAGCTAGGTCTCTGAGCCGCTCCAGAGGTACGGCGGCGCCTCAGACGATCTTGATCCCGGCTGCCTGAGCATCTGCCACAAACGCCGCCAGGCCCTTGTCCGTCAGCACGTGGTTGGCCATCGCCTTAATCACACCCGGAGGTGCGGTGGCAACGTCCGCGCCGATCTTCGCGCATTCCGACATGTGGTTCGCCGACCGGATCGACGCGGCAAGTACCTGCGTCTCGAACCCGTAATTGTCATAGATCTCGCGGATATCTGCGATCAATTCCAACCCGTCGATGTTCAGGTCATCGAGCCGTCCGATGAACGGCGAGATGAAGGTCGCCCCGGCCTTTGCGGCCAGAAGCGCCTGATTGGCCGAGAAACAGAGCGTGACGTTGACCATCTTGCCTTCGCCCGAAAGCGTCTTGCACGCCTGCAGCCCGGCCCAGGTCAACGGCACTTTCACGGCAATGTTCGGCGCGATCTTTGCCAGTTCCCGGCCCTCGGCGATCATGTCGTCGGCCTCGAGCGCGATGACTTCGGCCGACACCGGACCGTCGACCATCTCGCAGATCTCTTTGGTCACTTCGAGAATATCGCGGCCCGACTTCTTGATGAGCGACGGGTTCGTGGTCACTCCGTCCACCATGCCCAGCGCGTTGAGCTCTGCGATGGCGGCGGTGTCAGCGGTGTCGACAAAGAACTTCATTGGGGCCTCCAATTCCTGTTAGCGCTGCCATAAACCATCCTGAGGCCGGGATGAACCCTGAATTGCCGGCCGTCCCGACGAACGGTCCATCAGAGCAGGGCAGCCGGTCGGAAATCTGTGTGCGCCGGGCAGATGCGGGCCCCGGGCCCGATCCAGATCGGGCGATCTCGGACAGAAGGTGACCATTGGTCTTCCACTCGGACGGCACCGGGCATATTGCGGGAACCATGACAGCGTTTTTCGACGAAGGTGATCTGGTCGGCATACTCACGACCCAGCCGCTGGATCGACTCCTCGATTACAAGGCGCCGGAGGGCGGCTGTCCTGTAGGCGCATTTGTCGAAGTGCCGCTGGGGCCACGCAAGGTCCTCGGAGTGGTCTGGGGCCGGGGGCGAGGGGATTTCGACCCGTCCAAGGTTCGCGCGGTGATCCGGGTGCTGGACGCCGCTCCAATGCGGGACGAAATGCGCAACTTTCTGGAGAAAGCAGCGCAATACACGCTGACCCCCATGCCCGCGATGTTGCGACTGGCAACCCGGTCGCCGGGGCTGGGCGACCCGCCGTCCATGCGCAAGATCTATAGGCTGGGCGAGGGCCAACCGGACCGGCTCACCCCTGCTCGCAGCAAGGTTCTCGCCGTTCTTGAGGACTATGGTGGGCTGGCCTTCACCCTCAAGGAACTCGCCGAAATGGCGGGGGTCGGTCCCTCCGTGGTCAAGGGCCTCCTGCCCTCCGGCGCGGTTTGGGAAGAAGATAGTCCCCGCGACGCGCCCTATCCGCCGCTGGACCCCGGCCTTGCCGGAAAAGACCTCACAAAGGACCAGGCCACCGGTGCGGCAAAGCTTCGCGCCGGCGTGGCCTCCGGCACATACGGCGCGACACTCCTGCGCGGCGTGACGGGATCGGGGAAGACCGAGGTCTACCTGGAAGCCGTGGCCGAATGCCTCGCCAAAGGGCGGCAGGCTCTGGTCCTGTTGCCGGAAATTGCGCTTACCGCAGAATTTCTGACCCGGGTCGAGGCCCGATTTGGCGCGAAGCCCGCCGAATGGCATTCCGGCGTGACCATGACCGAACGACGGCGGGTCTGGCGGATGGTCGGCGACGGTCATGCCCAACTCATCGTCGGGGCCCGTTCGGCCCTGTTTCTGCCCTACAGAAACCTCGGCCTGATCGTTGTCGACGAAGAACACGACACGTCCTACAAGCAAGAGGACGGGGTTCTCTATAACGCCCGTGACATGGCCGTGCTGCGCGCCTTTGGGTGCGACGCGCGGGTGGTTCTGGCCTCGGCGACCCCCAGCCTTGAAAGCTGGGCGAATGTCGAGGCGGGCAAGTACGACCGCATCGACCTGACCGCCCGCTTCGGTGCCGCCGTGCTGCCCGACATGGCGGCGATCGACATGCGCGTCGAGGATCTGCCGGGAAACCGTTGGATTTCCCCAACCCTTGCGACGGCGGTGAACGCCCGCATCGACAGGGGAGAGCAGGCGCTCCTGTTCCTCAATCGTCGCGGCTATGCGCCTGTCACGATCTGTCGGGCATGTGGACACCAGATCGGATGCACCGAGTGTGATGCACGCATGGTGGAACACCGCTTCCTGAAGCGACTGATGTGTCACCAGTGCGGCGCAACAACGCCGATGCCGACGGTCTGTCCCTCGTGCGGGGCGGAAGACAAGCTTGCCCCCGTCGGCCCCGGCGTGGAGCGGCTCGCCGAAGAGGCCGCCACGCTTTTTCCCGATGCACGCATTGCTGTACTCTCCTCGGACCTTTACGGCACCGCCCGGCAACTGAAAGCGCAGATCGAAGAGATCGCCGACGGCGGCGCAGATCTCATCATCGGCACGCAACTTGTCGCCAAGGGGCACAACTTTCCGCTGCTCACACTCGTGGGCGTGATTGACGCCGACCTGGGCCTGCAAGGATCAGACCTGCGCGCCGCCGAGCGCACCTTTCAACTGGTCCGCCAGGTTGCCGGACGTGCCGGTCGGGCAGATGTGCCGGGAGAGGCGCTGGTCCAGACGTTCCAGCCGGAGCACCCCGTGATCCGGGCAATTCTGGGCGGGGATGAGGAAGCGTTCTGGACCGCCGAGGCCGCAGAGCGCAAAGCCGCGGGGGTTCCACCCTACGGGCGCATGGCCGGAATTGTATTGTCCTCGCCGGATGTGCAGGCGGTCTTTGACCTTGGCGCCGACCTCGCGCGCCTCGATGCGCCCCTGCGCCGGATCGGGGCCCAGGTATTCGGGCCGGCGCCGGCACCGATTGCCCGTATCCGGGGGCGACACCGTGTGCGGCTACTCGTGAAGGCCGAAAAGACGGCGCCGCTGCAGCAAGCGTTGTCGGACTGGGTGTCCCAGGTCCGGCTCAAGGCTGATCTGCGGTTGAGCATCGATATCGACCCGCAGAGTTTCTACTAGCAAAAAAACCTGAGGCGGCCGGCCGCTACTCGCAGAATCCCGCAGCCTTACTCCGCTGGCACGGCCAACGGCGCATCCGAGATCGGATACTCCAGCTTGTCCAGCATCTCGTTCGGGCAGCATTGCAGCACGTTCGCGACATCTTCGTCCCAATGTTGCAGAAGTTCGGTGGCCCTGCGGCTGCCGGTCTCGATCACGTGACGCGTGACCAGATCCTTGAGTTGATCGTGCCAATGGATCACCGTCACCGGGCAGGTGACAAGCGTCTCCATGTTCATCAACTCGGTCGCGCAGCCCTCGGGATCATAGACATAGGCCATGCCGCCGGTCATCCCGGCGCCAAAATTGGCCCCCACCGTCCCAAGGATCACCGCGACGCCGCCGGTCATGTACTCGCAGCCGTTGGAACCGCAGCCTTCGATGACCGCCTTCGCGCCGGAGTTTCGTACCGCAAATCTCTCACCGGCGCGCCCCGCAGCAAACAGGTAACCGTCAGTGGCACCATAGAGCACCGTGTTGCCGATGATGGTGTTCTCGGCCGCCACGAGCGGCGAGGCCATGGGCGGGCGCACGACGATGGTGCCTCCAGACAGGCCCTTGCCCACGTAGTCATTGGCGTCACCGGACACCTCAAGCTTCAGCCCCGGTGCCGCAAAAGCACCAAGCGACTGACCGGCAGATCCCTTCAGCTTGATCGTCAGATGGTCCGGCTGCAGGTGATTACGCATACCGAAGGCCTTGACGATATGGCTCGACGTGCGGGTGCCGATGGTCCGCAGCGTGTTCTGCACAGCGTATTCCAGCTGCATCTTTTCACCTTCTTCGAGGAAGCGATGCGCATCCTGCACGATCTGCGCGTCCAGCGTATCCGGCACGGCATTCCGGGGCTTGTTGCGGTCATAGACGATGTCCTTGGCCCCATCGACCGTGATCAGCAAGGGATTGAGGTCAAGATCGTCGAGATGCGCTGCCCCCCGGCTGACCTGTGTCAGCAGGTCCGCGCGCCCGATCACCTCGTCCAGGCTTCGCGCCCCGATCTCGGCGAGGATTTCGCGAACTTCCGTGGCGTAAAACGTAATCAGGTTCACGACCTTGTCGGCGTTGCCGGTGAACTTTTCGCGCAGACGCTCATCTTGCGTACAAACGCCCACCGGGCAGGTGTTCGACTGGCACTGGCGCACCATGATGCAGCCCATGGCGATCAGCGCCGCGGTGCCGATGCCGTATTCCTCGGCCCCCATCATCGCCGCCATGACGATGTCGCGCCCGGTGCGGAGACCACCGTCGGTCCTGAGGGTCACCCGGTCGCGCAGGTTGTTCATCGCCAGAACCTGATGCGCCTCGGTGAGCCCCATTTCCCAGGGCAGACCGGCGTACTTGATCGACGTCGCGGGGCTCGCGCCCGTGCCGCCATTGTGGCCCGAGATCAGGATCAGGTCGGCCTTGGGCTTCCCCACCCCGGCGGCAATGGTGCCGACGCCCGAAGACGCCACCAGCTTGACCGTCACCTTGGCCCGGGGATTGATCTGCTTGAGGTCGTAGATCAGCTGCGCCAAGTCCTCGATGGAGTAGATGTCGTGGTGCGGCGGGGGCGAGATCAGCGTGACACCCTTGGTCGAATGCCGCAGCCGCGCGATCAGGTCCGTGACCTTCATCCCCGGCAGCTGGCCGCCTTCACCGGGCTTCGCGCCCTGCGCGACCTTGATCTCCAGCTCTTCACACTGGTTGAGGTATTCGGCGGTCACGCCGAAGCGGCCCGAGGCGACCTGCTTGATCTTGGCCGACGGGTTGTCCCCGTTGGGTTCCGGCACGAAATGCGCCGGATCTTCGCCGCCTTCCCCGCTGTCGGACTTGGCGCCAATTCGGTTCATGGCGACGTTCAGTGTCTTGTGTGCCTCCGGGCTCAGCGCCCCCAGCGACATCCCGGGTGTCACGAACCTCTTTCGGATCGCGGTGATGCTCTCGACCTCTTCGATGGGGATCGCCTTGCCAATGGGCTTGATCGCCAGAAGGTCCCGCAGATGGATCGGCGGATTGGCCTGCATCTGCTTGGAATAGCGTTGCCAAAGCTCGTAGCTCGCCCGGTCACAGGCCGATTGCATCAGGTGCATCGTGGTCGCTTCCCACGCGTGCTTTTCACCCGACCGACGCGCCTTGTAGAATCCGCCGATGGGCAGGACATCCTGACCGCCGCGCCAACCAAGCTCGTGGACCTGTTCCGACTTCCTCTGCACACCGGACACACCGATTCCGGAGATCCGGCTGTGCATGCCGGGGAAGTACTCGGCAACCATGGCCCGGCTCAGTCCCACGGCTTCGAAATTCAACCCGCCGCGATAAGACGACAGAACCGAAATCCCCATCTTCGACATGATCTTCAGAAGACCCGAATCGATCGCCATTCGGTACCGCGCAACAGCCTCGGTCAAGGTCCCGTCAATCAGGCCCCGTTCGATCCGGTCGGCGATGCTGTCTTCGGCAAGGTAGGCGTTCACCACCGTCGCACCACAGCCGATCAGGACCGCGAAGTAATGCGGATCGATGCATTCAGCCGAGCGCACATTCAGCGAACAGAAGGTCCTGAGCCCCTCTCGCGTCAGCCACGAATGCACGGCGGATGTGGCAAGGATCATCGGCATCCCGACCTTGTCCTCGTCCTGATGCTGATCGGTCAGGATGATGTGCCCGGCGCCGGAGCGCACGGCATCCTCCGCCTCGGTCCGAACGCGCCTGAGCGCCGCGTCAAGGGCGCCAGCCCCGGGCGTGAAGGTACAATCGATCTCCACATGAGGCGAATTGAAAGCCCCCACGAGCGCGTCGAACTGCGCATTCCCCACAAACGGACTGTCCAGAACGATGATCTCGGTCTGAGAGCTGTCCTCGTCCAGCACGTTCTTGAGGTTCCCGAACCGCGTCTTGAGGCTCATCACCCGGTATTCGCGCAAGCTGTCGATCGGCGGGTTCGTGACCTGGGAAAAGTTCTGCCGGAAATAATGGCTGAGAGGCCGGTACATCTTGGACAGGACCGCCGGCGGCGTGTCATCGCCCATGGAGGCGAGCGTCTCTTTCCCGTCCTCGGCCATGGGCGCGAGGATCTGCTCCAACTCCTCGATGGTGTATCCCGCGGCAATCTGGCGGCGGCGCAGCTCCTTGCCCGAGAAGAGCGGCGTTTCCGTGACGCTCGCAAGCGTTTCGTCCAGATCGGTGATCTTTTCGACCCATTCGCCAAACGGCTGCGCGGCGGCGAGCTTGTCCTTGATCTCGGTATCGTGGAACAGGGCGCCCGTTGCCATGTCGACGGCGATCATTTGCCCGGGACCAAGCGCGCCTTTCTCCGCCACGGTTTTTTCATCCGTCGGGACCATTCCGGCCTCGGACCCCGCAATCATCAGACCATCGCCCGTCACGACATAGCGCATGGGGCGCAGGCCGTTCCGGTCGAGGCCCGCACACACCCAGCGGCCATCGGTCATCGCCAGCGCGGCGGGACCGTCCCATGGTTCCATTACCGAATTGCAATAGGAGTACATGTCACGCCACGCCTGCGGCAGCTCGGTGGCCTGTTTGGACCACGACTCGGGCACCATCATGGTCTTGGCCATCGGCGCATTCCGGCCAGCCCGCACCAGCACCTCGAACACCGCGTCCAGAGCGGCCGAGTCGGACGCGCCGTTGGCGATGATCGGTTTGATATCCTCGGCCATCTCGCCAAAGGTTGCAGAGGCCATGCGGATCTCATGGCTCTTCATCCAGTTGACGTTGCCCTTGAGCGTGTTGATCTCACCGTTATGGGCCAGCATGCGGAACGGCTGTGCCAGCCACCACTGCGGGAAGGTGTTGGTGGAATAGCGCTGGTGGTAGATCGCAAAGGCGCTCTCGAACCGCTCATCGAGGAGGTCGGGATAGAACTCCGCCACCTGTTCGGCCAGCATCATGCCCTTGTAGATGATCGACCGACAGGACAGCGACGCCAGATAAAGCCCGTTGACCTGAGCCGCCGCGGCGGCCTTCTCGATCCGGCGGCGAATGACGTAAAGTTCCCGCTCGAACGTCTCTTCGTCCACACCCTTGGAATTTGAGATCAGGATTTGTTCGATCTCGGGTCGGGTCGCATTGGCCTTTTCGCCCAGAACATCCACGTTCACCGGGACGTGTCGCCAGCCGTAGATGTAATACCCCATGCGCAGGACTTCCGTCTCCACGATGGTCCGGCAGGTTTCCTGAGCGCCGAAATCCGTGCGCGGCAGGAACACCTGTCCAACGGCCATGAGCTGATCCATGTGCGGCTCGTGCCCGGTGCGCCGCACCTGATCGTAAAAGAAATGCGCCGGGATCTGAACGTGAATGCCTGCGCCATCACCCGTCTTTCCGTCGGCATCCACCGCGCCGCGGTGCCAGACGGCCTTGAGCGCGTCGATACCGTTCACGACCACCTGCCGAGAGGGCTTTCCATCAATGGACACGACAAGACCGACACCGCAGGAAGAATGCTCATCCTCGTCCCGGTAGAGCCCGTTTTCCGCCATCCGCTGGCGCTTTTCCTTTTCGGCCCGGACCCAGTCAGCATCGAATTTGGTCATGGCGTGTTCTCCTTTTTCAGGAAGGCGGCGAGTTGCGCCTCCATCTCGGCACCCGTGTGCTGCGCCACGCCCTTGAAGGGCGGCAGCCACGCGGGCCGGCTATCCACGAAAATCTCTTCTGTGAGCGTCATGTCGGACTGGTCATCGAACAATCCCGGCGCGATGAAGGCGACAGCTCGCCCCTGAAGTCGCCAGTACAGCGTCGTGCCGCAGGTCCGGCAGAACGCCCGTTCGCCGTGATCGGAGTGGTGATAGGCCGCGATATTGTCCTCGCCCCGCACCTCAAGATCCTTCACGCGCACCGCAAACAGCGGTCCGCCGCCGGTCCAGCGCTGACACTGGCGACATTGGCAGGCCTGCACATCGGTGCTGACCGCGCCTTCGACGCTGACAGCGCCACACAGGCAGGACCCCGAGCGTCTGATCATCACTCGGCCCAGACCGCGTCCGACACACCGCAATCGTATATCGGCCGCATGGCAAAGAAGCCCGGCTCGCCCGGTTTGATCAACTGCACCGGCGTGTTGTCACGTTCCTGGCCCGCTTCGCCATCTTCACCGATGGAGGTCGAGGTACCCGGCAGGAAGAAGCGCCACTTCTCGGAGACGTAGTTCACGCCCTCGGACCGGCTGTTGCCATCGGGCCCCGAGACCTCGGCGGTGTAGCGCATGACCAACAGTGGCTCTCCGTCGATCTCCACGACCTCGCCCGTCAGCACGTCCGCCCCGCGATAGCGCGTCTCGGTGCCGTCATCGTCGACGGTCGAGAAATCGTAGGTGTCGATCCCGGTTTCGATCATCTCGTCGAAATTCGCCGGGTCGAGACGATCGCCGAGCATGGTGCGGGTCTGTGAAAAGAGGCTGAGGCTTTCCACCCATTCGGTCTGATGATTGATGCGCGAGGCAAAGACAGGCCCCTGCTCGATGAAGTCGACGCGCCACTGGTCGCCCTCGGCATCCCCCTCGCAGGTGTAGTGGTTCGACAGCATGCAACCGCGCTGCTGCACCGTCAGGAACCCCGTGCAGCCTTCGGGCGGCTGCCATTCCTGGGCCATGGTGGCAGTCGGAGCGGCAAGTGCCGCGGCAAGTATCAGGCGTTTCATGTTTAGTTGCCTCCGCTGAAACTGGACATCATGACCCCGCAGCCATGCTTGGGGTTCGGCGACAGGAAGCCGGCCTCACCCGGAAAGATGAACTCGACCGGACTGTCGTCGACTTCCCAGGACTCATCCGGCGTCGTGACCGTGCCGACCCCGGACAGGAACATCCGGAAATCCTCCGAGATGAATTCCGACCCTTCCGACGACCACAGCACGACCCCGTCGTCCGTCATCGCCGTGATCTGGTACTCGGTCCGATACAAGGTCACGCCGTCAATCTGAACGACCTCACCCGTCAACCGATCCTGCCCACGGTAGCGCGTCGGCCCAATCTCGTCCGATAATGTCCGGAAGTCGTAGGTGTCGATCCCATAGGCAAACAGTTCGGTAAAACTTGCGCGGTCGTTGGGACTGTCCTCCAGCCGCTCCGAATGCCCGGACCGGACATGGAAACTTTCGATCCACTGGGTCTCCGCGTCGATCAGACCCGCATAGAGCAACCCGTCTTCGCCCAGATCCACGCGCCGCTGCTGACCGGCGGGGTCGCCCTCGCAAATGAAGTGATGCGAGACGATGCAATCGCGCGATTGAACCGTGACGAAGGCTTCGCAGCCCACTGGCAGGGCAAAGGACTCCTGCGCCGCGACCGGGGTCGCCAACAGCAACAGCAAAAGCAGTCGGATCACGACATTTCCTCCCCGCAATTGTACCTCGGCGTCACGTCCATGAAGCCCGGCTCGCCCTTGGTCAGGATCTCCACCGGGTCCACCTCTGCCGAGGCTCCATCGCTGCTGATCCACGACCCGGAGATCGAGATCAACCGGTCGCTCCACAGGTAGGCCCGCCCTTGCATTCGCCGGATGAGTCCGTCGGGCCCGGACAGGTCATAGTCGTAAACTACGGCGATCACGGGCGCTCCATCGACCTCGCCCGGCCCCTCGTTGGTATTTGTTCCGACATAGGTCAGGCTCATCGCTCCGTTGGTGCCAACCATGGTGTAATCGAAGGCGTCCTGTCCGTCCGCCGCGATCGCCCGGTGATCGGACGGATCCCGAACGTCGCCAAGCACATAGCCGGACCCGGACGGCATATGGACCATCTCGGTCCATTGTCCAGTCGACGCGCGCTGCGTCGCCCATAGGAGCCCGCTCTCGTCGGCCGACGCCGTTACATAGCCTTCGTCGCCGGCGCACTCCCAGAACAGGGAAACCTGGCAACCCCGATGCTGAACAGATGCAATCGGTGTGCAACCCTGCGGCAGGGTCAGGACCTCGGCCGAGGCAGTACCGGCGCATAGCGTCAAAAGGACTCCGACCGACCTCATTGCGCGCCCTCCCATGACGACATCATGAAGGAACAATCGTATTTCGGGCGTTGCGCGAAAAAGCCGGCGTCGCCGGGATAGAGGAACTCCACCGGTCGCGCGTCGCGCACGTTGTCGGGTTCGCTCGCGAACCAGCTTTCGCCAAGAACAAAGATCCGGTGCACCGCACTCACATACTGCCGGCCTTCGCGCCGATACCGCACCGTGCCGTCTGGCGCCACGACGTCAAATCCGTATTCCGTTGTGAGCAGCGGTTCACCATCCACCACGGTCTCTCCGGTGATCCTGTCAAAGCCCACGTAGCGGTTTGCCGCGATGCCGTCGCGGTCGGGAATGACGGTGAAATCGTAGGTGTCGTACCCGGTTTCGAGCAATTCTGTCACGCTGGCAGGATCCGTTGCCGGGACAACCATATCTTCCCGCCGCACCGGGTTCTGGTAATAGGTCGTCAGCCACTGAAAATCGGTGTCCACCCGCTTGACCTGAAACGGACCCTCTTCGCCGAACAGCGCGACCCACTGCATGCCCGGAGCATCCTGTTCGCAGGTCCAGATGTGGGTCATGAGGCATCCCCGGTTCTGGATCGTGAGCGCGCCTTGGCAGCCTTGCGGCGGCGAAAACGTGCCCTGGGCCGAGGCTGTCGCCCCCACCAGACTTACCCCCAATGCTGCAATGGCGATTTTCACCCTTTGGTTATCCTTTTGGTCAATGGGCCTGACCTTTCGATTTTGGTCCCCGGATATGGCACCGACGCAATACCGCGCAAATACCGACGTAATACCGACGTTCGATTTCGCGCCTATTCCGCGGCGATCTGTTTGCCTGTGTTGAGCTGTTTGAGGATGGCATCGGCTGCCTCGCGGCCGTCCCGGATGGCCCAAACCACAAGACTCGCCCCCCGGACGATATCGCCAGCAGCATAGACGCCAGGCAGGCTGGTCACGCCAGTTCCGAACTCGGCCTTCACCGTGCCCCAGCGGGTCACCTCGAGGCCCTCCGTATCCCAGAGTTTTGGCAGGTCCTCGGGTTCAAATCCCAGCGCCATGACGACCAGATCGGCGTCTTCGACGTAGTCGGACCCTTCAATCAACTCCGGCATCTGGCGGCCCGTGGCATCCGGCGCACCCAGACGCATCTTCTGAACCATCACGCCATCGACACTGTCGCCCTTGAAACCTTTCGGCGCCGACAGCCAGACGAATTCAACGCCCTCTTCTTCCGCGTTTGCGACCTCGCGCTGGGACCCCGGCATGTTGGCCCGGTCCCGGCGGTATAGGCACTTCACGCTCTCCGCACCTTGTCGGATCGCGGTGCGTACGCAATCCATGGCGGTATCTCCGCCCCCGATGACAACCACGCGTTTGCCCCGCGCATTCAGTTCACCGCTTTCGAACTCCGGCACGCTATCGCCAAAGTTGGACGCCTTGTTGGAGGCCGTCAGGTAATCGATGGCCCGGACGATTCCACTCGCTCCGGACCCCGGCGCTTCGAGCGTTCGGGACTTGTAAACGCCTGTCGCGACAAGAATCGCGTCATGGGTCTGCCGGATCGCACCGAAGGGGATATCGACACCCACATCGGTGCCGAGTTTCATCTCCACCCCGCCCTCGACAAGCTGGTCCATGCGCTTCATGACGACGTCCTTCTCCCGGGGATGCTGTAGGTCAGGAGTCCCCCGCCGCGGTCGTACCGGTCATAAACGGTCACCTGCACGCCAGCGCGGCGCAGCCGGTCGGCCGCGGCGAGCCCGGCGGGACCGGCACCGATGATCCCGACGCTTTCCGGGCGTTCGGCATGGGGTCGGATCGGTTCGACCCACCCCTCTTCGAAGGCGGTGTCGGTGATGTATTTTTCGATCGATCCAATGGTGACCGTGCCGTGGCCGGACTGCTCGATCACGCAATTGCCTTCGCAAAGCCGGTCCTGCGGACAGATGCGACCGCAAATTTCGGGAAAGGTGTTGGTGGCCTGGCTGACCTCGTAGGCTTCGCGCAAGCGGCCCTCGGCGGTCAGCCGAAGCCAGTCGGGAATGTTGTTGTGCAGCGGGCAATG
Organism: uncultured Rhodobacterales bacterium; assembly: GCA_964391555.1. Taxonomy (GTDB): domain Bacteria; phylum Pseudomonadota; class Alphaproteobacteria; order Rhodobacterales; family Rhodobacteraceae; genus JAMWZF01. Next base: position 8,645 of record CAYMMT010000004.1, on the reverse strand, counting down.
GGATTGGCAGTAGGGCACACCACACTGACTGCAGCGACCGGCCTGTTCCTCGGCCTTCTCGGCGGCGTATTCCGCATAAATCTCGTCAAAGTCCGCCCGACGCAAATCAGGCGGCCGCTTCTCTGGCATGTCCCGCGGCACATCGACGAATTTCAGCATCGGTGACTTGGCCAATTCTGCCTCCCTAATTCCAGAGCGCCCCTCCTAACCCCAATCCGACCTGAATAAAAGTCAAATTTGCTGACCTAAAAATGGAATTTTTGATGCTGGCTTGCTCAATGGACTCGACAATCTCTCTATTTTAGGTCCGATTCGGTCATTATTTCCATATGGCGGTCCGAAAACGCTCGGATATAGTGCGCCCGAGCATCTTGGCAGGCCCATGTCCCTCTTTCATCTCTTCCTTGTCGCCGCCATTCAGGGCGTGACCGAGTTCTTGCCGGTTTCTTCGTCCGGACATCTGATTCTCCTACCGGAACTGACCGGACTGGCGGATCAGGGACAGGTGATCGACGTCGCAGTGCATGTCGGTACGCTTTTGGCGGTCATCCTCTATTTCTGGGCGGACGTTAAGCTGGCTTTGGCCGGCGTCTTGCGGCTCGCCCAAGGGAAGATCGACACCCGTGGCGCTTTCCTGGCGCTATGCCTCATCATCGCGACCATCCCTGTCGTGGTCTTTGGATTGATCCTGAAACTGACGGGGCTCGATGACGCCATGCGGTCCTTGGCCGTAATCGGCTGGACGATGCTGATCTTCGGGGCCCTACTTTATTGGGCCGACCAAAAGGGCGCGGAAACGCGAGAGGCCAGCGAATGGACCGTGAAACACGCGCTCAATATGGGTTTGTGGCAAGCGGTTGCCCTGATTCCGGGGACGTCGCGATCCGGTATCACGATCACCGCAGCACGCATGCTTGGCTACACCCGGCACGATGGGGCAAAACTGGCCATGTTGATGTCGATCCCGACCATCCTCGCATCGGGCGTCCTGCTCGGAATCGAGGTCGCGGTTGATGCCGACGCCCAAGCGGCTCGCGACGGGGCGATTGCGGCTGCGTTTGCGTTCCTTTCGGCCCTCGCCGCCCTTGCCCTGATGATGCGACTGTTGCGCTCTGTCAGCTTCACGCCCTACGTGATCTACCGCTGCGTGCTCGGCGTTATCCTGCTCTGGATTGCCTACAGCTGACCGTCACGTCGCAGGTTCTCTGCCAAGGCTTTGATATCGTTGTATTGCCCCGAGGGGCGGAACCGCCAAAGGTAGTCGGGCAGAATTGCCTCCATGGCCTGCGGTTGGAGTCCCAGTTCGGAAAAGCCCATGGCCCCCTCTGATACCACGTTGTCACTTCTCAGGCTCTCGACCTGATCGGAAGTGATCGGGGATTTGATGGCGCCAAGGCTCATTGCCTGGCCGATACCGCCGAAAAACGCGATGGCTCGAGCAGCCCAGAACGGAAGATTGAGCACCAGTTTGCGGCGGCGAATGATCCCCAGCATCACATGCATCAGGTCGGCGAAGCTCTCCACGTCCGGTCCGCCGAGTTCATAGATGCCCGCTTCGGCCTCGCCCTCGATCCCAAGGCATGCGGCGCGGGCGACGTCGTCCACGTAAACGGGCTGAAATTTCGTGTGACCCCCCGCGACCGGCAGCACCGGACCCGGCATCCCGGCAAAGCGGTTGAAGAACTGATCCTCGGGCCCGAAGATCACCGATGGGCGAAGGATCACGGCTCCGGGGAACGCGGCAAGGATCGCGGCCTCGCCCTTGCCCTTGGCCCTCGCATACAGGCTATTGCCTTCGGGGTCCGCCCCGATCGCCGAAATATGCACGAACTGCGTGGCGCCCAGTTCGGAGGCAATCCGCGCAATCCGGCCCGCACCCTCGTGCATAACGGCGTCGAAGTTGTTGGGGCCCTTCGCATCAAAAGTGCCGACGCAATTGACCACCGCGTCCGCGCCGGAAATCGCCGCCCTCACCGAGGCGTCATCGCGGATGTTGGCAAAGATCGGCTCCACCTGACCGACGACCCCGTAGGGTTTCACATGCAGCGCTTCGTTGGGCCGCCGCACGGCCACGCGCACGCGCCAGCCATCCTTGGCCATCCGACGCGCGATATAGCGGCCCACAAAGCCCGCCCCGCCAAAGATCGTTACCAGCTTTGCCATTGCCGCCGCCTTTCGAGAGCCTGTCGAAACGAGAAACGGTCTAGCGTCCGTCCCCCGCGCTCACAAGGCGCAAATCCGCACGGGGCGGATCGTGGGGGAATCGCGTTGACAGGCCCCGGCCCCTCCCTTAGACGCCTCTCTCACGACATCTCTTGCCCAGATGGCGGAATTGGTAGACGCGCCAGCTTCAGGTGCTGGTGTCCGTATGGACGTGGAGGTTCGAGTCCTCTTCTGGGCACCATCCCTCATTTGTGTGCATTGCAATAGTTTCCGCGCGAGGGATCGCAATCGGTCGTGCGCCGCCCACCAGAACCCGCCATTTCCCATACTGCGCAACCGGTGTATGCACCGCTACGAACAGGCTAAGGGCATCACATGGCAAACTACCTCTACAAGAACGATCTGCCCGATGGCCTCGACCTCGGACCTGTCGTGGCGATCGACTGCGAGACGATGGGGTTGATCCCCCACCGGGACCGGCTCTGCCTCGTTCAGATGTCGTCCGGAGACGGCAACGCCCATCTGGTTCAGATTGCACACGGCCAGGCCGAGGCCCCGAATCTGACACGGATGCTGGCTGATCCCAAGGTGCTGAAGCTGTTCCACTTCGGACGGTTCGATATCGCTGTCCTGTTGCATAGGTTCGGCGTGCTGACAGCTCCGGTCTATTGCACGAAGATCGCTTCGAAACTGGTGCGGACGTATACCGACCGGCACGGACTGAAAGTGTTGCTGCAAGAGATGATCGGCGTGGACATCTCCAAGCAGCAGCAAAGTTCCGACTGGGGCGCCGACGGGCTGACGGACGCGCAACTCGAGTACGCCGCATCGGACGTCCTTTATTTGCACGAGTTGCGCGAAGTTCTCGAAGCGCGGCTCGCGCGGGAGGGTCGGACGGACATGGCACAGGCCTGTTTCGACTTCCTGCCCATGCGAGCCCGGCTCGACCTCGCCGGGTGGCCCGACACAGACATTTTTTCGCACTGATATGGTGGATGCCGACAAACTTCTGGCGACCGGGCGACGCGTCATCGCAGCCGAAGCCGCTGCGTTGACCACACTCGGCGCGGGGCTGGGATCCGGATTTGCCGAGGCGGTCGAGTTGATCCTGAACGCGACCGGCCGTGTCATCGTTTCGGGCATGGGTAAATCGGGCCATATCGCGCGCAAGATCGCGGCGACACTGGCCTCCACCGGGACACCGGCACAATTCGTGCATCCCGCCGAGGCGAGCCACGGCGACATGGGAATGTTGACAAAGGGCGACGTTGTCCTTGTGCTTTCAAATTCGGGCGAGACGCCGGAACTCGCTGATGTCGTTGCCCACACACGCCGCTTCCATATTCCACTGATTGGTGTGGCAAGCCGGTCAGACAGCACGCTGCTGCGTCAGTCGGATGTCCGGCTTTTGCTTCCCCCGGCCGAAGAAGCCTGCGGATCAGGCATTGTGCCGACGACGTCGACCACGATGACGCTTGCCCTTGGTGACGCATTGGCCATCGCTCTGATGGAGCACCGGGAGTTCACCCCCGAGAACTTTCGAGACTTCCATCCCGGCGGAAAGCTGGGCGCTCGGCTGTCGAAGGTGTCGGACCTCATGCACAGGAATGACGCGTTACCACTGGTCGGGATGGAAACACCGATGTCGGACACCCTCCTGACCATCAGTCAGAAAGGCTTTGGCGTGGTGGCAGTGCTCGATGATGACCACCGGCTCGCCGGAATTGTCACGGATGGCGACCTGCGGCGGCACATGGATGGGTTACTCGACCACGTCGCGGGCGATGTGATGACAAGGGACCCACGCACTATCGGGCCGGACGCCCTTGCGGAAGAGGCCGTGGCGCTCATGAACGAGCACAAGATCACCTGCCTTTTCGTGGTTGACCCAGCCGGATCAGCGCGTGTTGCCGGTCTCATCCACATCCATGACTGTCTCCGGGCCGGGTTGGTTTAGTGGCATGGTGATCTACGACAATTGGCATTCGCGCCTTGTCGGTTGGCTCAAGATCATCCTGCCGCTCGCCGCACTCGGTCTGCTGTCATCCATGTTCCTGTTGAACCTGGGGCCCGATGCGGACGGCACGATCCCGTTCAGCGAGATCGAGGAGCTGGCCAGAGAGCAGACAATCTCCGAACCCTATTTTGCCGGGGTGGCCGACGACGGGTCTATTGTCACCATCTCGGCCAAGGCAGCACGACCTGATGGCGAAGGCGGTCTTTCGGTCGACACGCTTAGCGCGGAGCTCACTTCAACCGATGGAAGCCAGGTCACGCTCAGGGCGGGTGCCGGGTCCATACAGAACGGTGGTCGAACTGCGCAACTCGATGGACTGGTCCGGATGGAGACGTCGACCGGCTATCGGTTGGAGACAACCGGCCTGATCGCCGGACTGGACACGGGGAGGGTCGATACCATCGGTCCGCTCCAGGGCCGCGCGCCGTTCGGTGAACTCAGTGCCGGGCACCTCACCGTGGAGACTCCACCCGGAGCGGGCGGAACAAGACTGCTGTTCACGGATGGCGTGAGGCTGCTATACCATCCCAGTATTGAGGAACGCTGACGTGACCTTTTATCGATTTCTACTGACCCTCGCCGCGGCGCTCATTGCTATCGCCGCCACGGCACAGACCGACATTACCGTCGGAGGGCTGAATGCCGATCCGGACGCGCCGATAGAGGTTTCGGCCGACGCCTTGTCTGTCGATCAGGACACCGGGCGCGCGGTGTTCGAAGGCAATGTTGTCATCGGGCAGGGCGCCCTGCGGATCGCTGCGGCGCGTGTGCTTGTGGTTTACAACGACGAAAGTGGCGACATCTCGCAGCTGGAAGCGTCCGGTGGCGTGACATTTGTGACCGAGACGGAAGCAGCCGAGGCGCAATCCGCTGTCTATGATCTCGACACCGGCCAACTCGTTCTCACCGGGTCCGTCCTGCTGACCCAAGGCGCGACAGCCATCTCCGCCGACCGGATGGACGTGAACCTTGAGTCCGGGCGGGCGCAAATGGCCGGAAATGTGAAGACCGTCTTCCAGCAGGGCGGCAACTGAGAGATGCCCGACACGCCAGACCTGACGGTGACCGACGGCAGCATGGGATTGCGCGTGGTCAACCTGCGCAAGAGCTACCGCAAGCGGCTTGTCATCCGGGACGTGAGCATGAGCCTCGACAGGGGTGAGGTTGTCGCCTTGCTGGGTCCAAACGGATCGGGCAAGACCACCTGCTTCTACTCGATTGCCGGGCTCGTGACGCCTGAGGGTGGTCAGGTCATCGTCGATGGTCGCGATGTCACGGCACTGCCCATGTACCGCCGTGCCCGGCTGGGCATAGGCTATTTGCCGCAGGAGATGTCGATTTTCCGAGGCATGACCGTTGAGGACAACATCCTGTCGATCCTCGAGATCGCGGAACGGGACCGGACCCGCCGACGCGAAAGGCTCGAGGAACTGCTCAGCGAATTCTCGATCGAACATCTGCGTCGGGCCGAAGCCATGGCGCTTTCGGGCGGTGAACGGCGGCGATGCGAGATCGCCCGTTGCCTCGCCGCGGACCCCAAATATGTCTTGCTGGACGAGCCATTTGCCGGAGTCGACCCGATTGCGGTGGGAGATATCCGGCATCTGGTCGGAGATTTGAAGACCCGGGGGATCGGAGTCCTGATCACCGACCACAACGTCCGCGAAACGCTGGAAATCGTCGATCGTGCCTACATCCTGCACGACGGACGCGTCCTGATGTCGGGCACCACCGACGAGGTCGTTCAGGATGAAAATGTCCGGCGTGTCTACCTTGGTCAGGGCTTTACCCGTTAACGATATGCTGGTTGACAAGCCACCACGGCATCGCGCCAAATAGGGGTGATGACTGACCTGACTTGCACTTGTCTTGGCGAGCAGGCCACCCCTCGGGGGAGGCCGATCCGAGGCAAAAAGGCCAGCCATTCTTTTTCCCTTCGAGCCATCAAGAACAGGACCCGGTCACGGTCTGGCGCGATGCCTGCGGAAGGGTTGATCAAAGGGAGATCCATATGCGTTACCAGATCAGCGGCAAACAGATCGACATTGGCGAAGCTCTGCAGACTCACGTCCAGACAGAACTTGGCAGCACGGTAGAAAAGTATGCCGGTCGGCCCACTGACGCTACGGTGACTTTCTCCAAATCAGCACATGAATATGTCTGCGAAACGGTCGTGCATCTGTCGACCGGCCTTACGACTCAGGCCAAAGCGCACGCAACAGAAATCTACGGTGCCTTCGATGCGTGCCTCGAGAAGATGGACAAGCAACTCCGCCGATACAAACGTCGGTTGAAAGACCATCACAAGGAACGTCGCGAACCGGTTGCGCTCTCCGAAGCGGGCTCATATATCCTCGCCGCAAGTGAATCGACGGAAGACGCAGAACCAAACAGCGATGTCGCTTCAATGATCGTTGCGGAGATGGAAACAACAATTCCGTCCCTCAGCGTCGGTGAGGCGGTCATGCAGATGGAGTTGGCCCATGCGCCAGTTCTGGTTTTCCGCAACGAGGGACATGACGGGATCAATGTTGTTTACCGCCGCGACGATGGAAACATCGGTTGGATCGATCCCCGAAACGCAGGTAAGTAGCCGGTCATAAGGCCGGTCGGAGACCAGGACCAGATGCATCTGACGGACATTCTCCCGCCCGAGGGCGTCAAGCTTCGTGCTTCCATTACGAGCAAGAAGCGCTTGTTTCAGGACGTTGGTGAACTGGCCGAAAGCTGCTATTCGCTGTCTCCCGAAGCCGTTGTGGACGCCTTGGTTGAACGCGAGAATCTGGGCCCGACGGGCGTGGGACATGGGGTTGCTCTCCCGCATGCCCGTCTGGCTGGCCTGACCGGGGTCCGAGGTCTCTTTATCAGACTCGAAAAACCCCTGGACTTTGGGTCCGTCGACCGGCAGCCCGTTGATCTTGTCTTTGCCCTGTTTGCGCCGAAGGACGCCGGCGTCGACCACCTCAAAGCCTTGGCGCTGGTGTCACGAACCCTGCGAAATCAGGCCGTCTGCACCAAGCTGCGCGCCAACGGCGACGCAGCCACGCTGCACACGATCCTGACCGACGAAGCGGCCTCTCAGGCGGCCTGACAACGGCTTGCGGTCATCCCGACCAGTCGCCAAACCCAAATGTCACGTAATCGCGCATGTAGGCGTCCCGGGCCGCCTTTTCGATCTCGTCGTCATAGACCGCAAAGAGCGCGTCCAGATGCGCGTCCGGCGATGTAATCCGTGGGCTTTCCAATCCCACCTGGTCAGCCAGATGGCGCAGACCTTCGGTCAGGGTTTGTTCCCGGATGATCATATCCAGCGGCGCGAATCCGGCTGTGCCTTCGAGAACAGCGGCCTGGCTTGCCCAACAGGCATCCACGCGAATCGAAGTCTGTCCGCCGAGGTTCATTCGGATAAACCCGAGGAAGCCAAGAAACGCGGCCCGATGTGCGGCGGTGTCGTATGTCGGATCGTCCCCGGTCTCGGGAAGCGACAGCCCGAACTGCTTGCGCAGGGTCTGACGGATTCGCAGGTAGGAGCCTTTCCCGGTGTTCAGAATCCGGTCGCAGAATGCCGCATGGGCCCGCACGACCGGATGGCGCAGGACGGTGAACGTGCGATGGCCGGGTCGGCGACGTTTCCACTGGCGCAGCGTCTTCTGCGTAAAGCCCGTGACGAGATCATCCTCCACTACACCATCCAGCGCCGCCAGCCAGTTGCGCACTGCCTCTTCCGGCCCTGATCTGACCGGCAGGTACAGGAGGGGCGCCTGTGCGCCGGCGACATATGTCGGCACGGCCGCGCCCCGACGCGGTTCGAAATTCGGCGTGCGGTCGAGGTTGAACCGATCTAGCCGCGCCAGAGCTGCAGCCATCTCTTCGTAGTTGGAGACCTTGGCCGACATCGGGGCCGGGTTCTGCTTCTTGAGCTTCTTGTCGAGCCCGTCCAACCTGCTCTCGCAACCGAGCCACATGGCCAGTCCGTTCATGACCGAGACATCCTGCAGGTCTTCATAGGCCACATAGAATGACGTTTGACCGCTTCGTTGCAGTGCATTCAGAAGCCGGACCTGAAATCCCTGCAACGCTTCAAGATGAGCCTCGAACTCGGCAGCCTCGAAGACAACCGCTTCGGTTCTGGCATGCTTGGCATTCGTGAGTTTCCATTGTCCGGTCGCCTGAGCGATCTTCCAACTGACGTAGCTCTCAACCGGATTCCGGGTCAGGATGATCTTGGCGCAGCGCGGATCCTCCAGCATCGGGTCCAGAACTCGCGGATCGTGATCGTTGAAGAAACGAAATCCACCGATACCCGGCGCGTCGTTGCGGATCGCCGACAGGAGAACCATCGGATCGGCATCTCGCGCGGACTTGCTCACACCAAGGATGGTGTCGGTATTCGGATAGCCGATGAAATGGGGATTGAAGGCCTCGCCGAGGCACGAGATGCCCTCGAAGGCGTTCAGGTTCGCCT
>CAYMMT010000003.1:41804-62820 GCA_964391555.1 uncultured Rhodobacterales bacterium | reverse complement strand
CGACCCCAATCCTTATCGTGCATGCGCCGGGGTCTATGGCGTCACGTCTCAGATGGGCGCCGCATACACCAGTTCGCTCGCAGATGAAATAGCTCACGTTATGGGCATTGAAGAGGTTCTTGGTCGAGTGGCAGACAACAAAGTTGCAATGAAGCATCTCCTATGTGACGCTGAAGCGACGAAAAATATATAGGAATTCTGATGCGAGTCCCTTCCATACTGGGTGCCGCCATTGCCTGCTCATTTTTTGCGACGGCTTCCATCGCGAGTTCGCTTTTTCCCAGCGCTCTTGCCGAGAATACAACCGGGCAGCCGGATGCGATATTCTTGGGTCCACCTATTAGCGCGGATCGCGATAGCCCCGGCGATGGCTGGCTTGGAATAGGAGGTGAGATGGTAACCTTCGACTTCCTTCAGAACCGGATCGTTGATGGGATCGGACCTGACTTCAACGTCTATGAGGCAACGTTTGGTGGACCGGAGTTTCCCGACATTACAGTCTTTGCTAGTGCCGATGGTATTAGCTTCATCGACATTACCTCAACGGCAGGACCTGGGCTCCGTCTGTTGGGCGATGAAGATCATGGTGATCTGAACTTTGTCATGTCCTATGACCTAAGTGGATCGCTGAGCGCTGCGAGGTTCATTCGGATTGACGGTGTTGGATCAAACCCGGCGATCGCAAACAATAACTTTGACTTGGATGCGATTGGTGCGATCAATTTCTCCATTGAGCCAATTCCTTTGCCACTTGGCGGGATACTGCTGCTCACCTCTTTGCCAGCGCTCGTCCTATTTGCAGGACGTCGGCGCAATATGGTCTAAGATTTGCGCCTTCCCGCCATTTCAGACGGCAAGCCACTGATTTATTTTATTTTCTTTTCGATCGGGCGTGCCCATTCTACATGACGGGGCAGCCCGAGCCCCTGAATGAATCATGCCTATAAAGTTCCGAACTCATCGTGCGAAAGAAAAAACCCCCGCCGGTCGGGCGGGGGTGAAGTTAGTGCCGTGGCCAGTGAGTGGGCCGCAGGCACCGGCGGTAAACCTGTGCTAATTCTCGCGCATTTCGGAGCGGATCTGCTGGCGGAGGAGGTCGATCGGGATCGTCTTGCCGTCCTTCTTGAAGTGCCAATAGGTCCATCCGTTGCAGGACGGCGCACCTTCCAGATGGGCGCCCACCTGGTGGATGGACCCCTTCACGTCATCGCCCACGAGCGTCCCGTCAGCGCGGACCTTGGCCATCTGACCACGGGCATTGACCAGCATCTCTCCCGGTCGAAGCATCCCGCGCTCGACAAGCTGGCCAAAGGGCACCCTCGGCTCGGCCCGTTTTGAGGTGGTCACTTGCAACGCATCACGGTCGAACTTACGCACGCGGGACAGGCGTTTCTCGGCCACCCGGCGGTACGACTGTTCCCGTTCGATCCCGATGAACTCCCGCCCCAGCATCTTGGCCACGGCGCCCGTGGTGCCGGTCCCGAAGAACGGATCAAGGATCACGTCACCCGGGTTCGTCGTCCCGAGGATCACGCGGTGCAGCAGCGCCTCCGGCTTTTGCGTCGGATGCGCCTTGTCGCCGGCGTCATCCTTCAGGCGCTCATGGCCGGTGCAGATCGGCAGCACCCAGTCAGATCGCATCTGGATACCTTCGTTGAGTTGCTTGAGCGCTTCGTAGTTGAACGTGGGCTTTGCGCCCTCGGACCGGGAAGCCCAGATCAGCGTCTCGTGCGCGTTGGTAAAGCGCTTGCCCCGGAAATTCGGCATCGGGTTCGACTTGCGCCACACCACGTCGTTCAGGATCCAGAAGCCAAGGTCCTGCAGAGCAGCGCCAAGGCGGAACACGTTGTGATACGACCCGATGACCCAGAGCGCCCCGTCAGGCTTCAGAATGCGCCGCGCCTCGGTGAGCCAGTCGCGGGTGAATTCATCATAGGCGGCGAAGCTGTCGAACTGATCCCAGTGGTCATCGACGGCGTCGACCTGACTGTTGTCTGGCCGGTGCAGTTCGCCCTTGAGCTGCAGGTTGTACGGCGGATCGGCAAAGACCAGATCGACACAGGCATCCGGCAGGGCGCGCATCTCTTCGATGCAATCACCCGCAAGAATAGTGCCCAGCGGAAGCGCCGAAGCGCCCTTGGTCGTAGTCATATCGTCTGCCTCTGTCCCGGCGCTTGGGTGCGCTCATTGGTTGGTCCAAATGTGAGTCAGACGGGATTCGCTGTCAAAAAAGAAATTGAATCGGACGGTTGTAGTTTAACCTTGATACAAGATGTTGCGGACGGGCGCGAAGGAGCGTCTATGGTGAGGGGTCGCGCCACGCGCCTGCAACGCTTCTTTGTGCATTCGAGTCACATAGCCCGCGTTTGTCTCCCATCCGTAGCCCGGGAACTGTTGCGCGAGTTCCACCATCAGCGCGTCACGACATACTTTCGCCACAATCGAGGCTGCCGCGATCGACAGCGATTTGCTGTCTCCCCGGATCACCGCCGTCGCATCGGGGGCAAGTTCCGACGGCAGGTGGTTGCCATCGATCAGGACATGGTGCGGTCGGCGGTCAAGCCCGTCGACCGCGCGAACCATGGCGAGATGCGCAGCACGGAGGATGTTGATCTCGTCAATCTCTTCGACACTGGCATGGGCGATGGACACCTCGGCCCTGTCATGGATGCACTTCGCGATCGCCTCTCGGCGGGCCGCCGTCAGCGTCTTGCTGTCTGCCAGCCCGTCGGGAATGTCAGCGGGGTTCAGGATCACCGCCGCCGCCGTCACGGGACCGGCCATCGGCCCCCGGCCCACTTCGTCAACGCCCGCGATCACGGAATGACCAAGCGCCATCATTTGCTGTTCGAGAGTGAAATCGGGGCCCGCCATGCGGCAGACGCCATCACATCACTGGACGAAGGGCAATCCGCACGACAAAAGAATACGGGGCGAGAGGCCACGTCCGCCCTCTCGCCCCGCACGCCCCCGGGGCGCTGGGGATTACCCCCGGGACTGCTCGACACCGCCGCTCATCGAGTCGGTCAGCGACGGGCCAAGGTGTAGCCGGCATTGCGCAGGCAACGCGGGCGGTATCCGTAGCGGGTGTGCCGCGGACCCTGCACCGTGATTGCACAGCGTTGGGGCAAGCGGGCAGTGTAGGCGTAGTTCCGCTCCAGGCAGCGGCGCGCGAGGATCCGCACCGGCCTGTCCCAGGTTTCGACCTGGCGGATGCACTGCCCCGGCAGGACCCGGGGACTTGGTGGGCGGCTGACGTCCCGTGGACGGGACGGCGTTCTCGTCACATCCGCACGGCGATTGTCGTCGCGGTCATTGATCGCCTTGCCAATGATCGCGATGGTCGCGAGGCCAAAAAGGAGGGCGGCGATGTCGTGATCCCGATCGCCCGCCATCGCGGGCGCGGGTACGGAGGTCACCGCAAGTGTCGCGGCAAGTACGGTTGCGAATACGGTCTTCATGTCGTGTTTCCTTTCATCCTGTTGGCGCGGAACTTGCGGGGCGCTCGTGATGAAGGAAGGATCGGGCTGGGCCGTACGGGCAGGCAATAACGCCTCACTGCTAGGGCATAACACCGCCCCGTAACTCCCATGGTTATTGAATATCGCAACGGTCCGGGCCAATTTGCCCGCATGACGCGCTTCACTCTCGCCCTTTTGATTTCGCTCGTGGCCGGACAGGCGTCCGCCGCCTGCTTCGCCGATTACAAAGCCAAGCGTGACGATCCCCTGCGCCTGCACTACGGTGTGGCTGAAATTCGCGGTGACTGTGCCCCCGGGGCTGCCGCGGACGAGTTGCGCCCACGGCTTGCTGCCGGTGGTTGGGAATTGCTCAACATCGTCTCGGTTTTTGGCGATGACGGGCTGGACGAAAGGGAAGAGAGTGCAGGAGAGTTCTACCTCCGCTTCTGAGGCGCGACAGACTGGCAATCGAACTGTTGTCGCCGGGCTCGCCGCGATCGTGCTGATACTCGCCGCTGCGGCAGTGCTGCTTTTTGCCAACCTGCCCGATGCCAACGCGTTCAATGAGCGTGTTGAGCGGATATTTGTCGAAAACGACGACCTGACGAGCCAGGCCGAAGTGAAGCTGCTGGAGATCCTCGCGCAGTCCGGTACCGCCTTTTCAGAGACATTGGACAGCTACCGCTTCATCGTCTTTGTGCTTCTGGTCTTTGCCACTGCGATGCTGATCGCTGCAGCGGCGTTTCTGGTGATGCTGATCGCCCTCAACCGCCGCATGGGTCAGATCGAGCGACAGGGGATCGAGGTCAACTCGCTCCTGATCAGCCGCGACCAGAACCTCGTCTACCTCAACAACTTCGAGTTCAAACTCACCGACGCGGCGATTGAAACATTGAGTGTTCTGGCCGAAGCGCGCATGGATGACGAGGTTCTATCGGGGGCCCAGATCGAGGCGGTCATTTCGGGCCGCTCCGCTGCGGACTGCGACGAGGCGGCGGGCGCGACCCGGATCAAACGCCTGCGTGACACGCTCGGCAATCAGATGGTCAGTGAATTGCTCGTCAGGAATATTGCCCGCCGAGGATATATGCTGGCGATCGACAAGGACGTTATCAGAATGGTTTGACCGGTCGCTGGCCGACTCAGAGATCACGGAATCCCCACCATCCAGGCGCGACGGGTCAGGTCCCATGAGTGGCGCGGCGGCGCTGTGGGGCGTGGGGAACTTTGCAAACGACCGTTGACTTGCGGTGGCCCGATTCGCGGGGTGGAGTTCTCATGGGCGGCACGTTCGGCGCTGCGCAGACATGTTCAATCGTCCGCTCCTGACCCAACAACGCCGACTTCGTTCGGCTTTGACCAATGCTGGTCAGTTAAGCCGCAGAAACAGTGGATCAACCCGGCGCCAGAACTGCAAGAGGTCGCTGCTCTTCGACGGGATGAGACCCATCGAATGCACCGCATGCACGTCGGCCGCAACCAGCGCGGACAGCTTATATCCTAGCGTTATCAAAGGGTTGGTGTTATTCTTGGCGTTGTCATTGTCGGCAATGCTCTCGGTTGCCGATGTCACTGCGTAGACCAGCGCGAGTGCCGGCTCTTCTGGCCAGGTCTGCGCCATCTTCGGAACCAGCAAGCGGCGCCGGTCATTGTCTCCCGACGACAGTTCCAGCTTTGCAAACGCGATCATATCATCCAGCGGCGCGCGACTTCGATCTGACACAACTCGTACTCCGTTCAAACCCCGCCAGATCAACTAACAGGGCGAACGGGATGTGTCGTGAAAATTTCTATCGAATGATTAATGAATTGACCGGGTCGCGTCGGCGAGTGGCGATCCCGGCAGGATTCGAACCTGCAACCTGCCCCTTAGGAGGGGGCTGCTCTATCCAGTTGAGCCACGGGACCGCATCTCTCTCTTGCCCTGCGACGTCAAACCGGTCAACCAGCCATTCCCTGTCCGAAGTGTTAGGGATATCATCGAGATGAATACCTCGACTTTCGGAGACACGCCTTGACCACGTCGCCATCCAAACGCCCGCTTACGCTCCGCGATGTTTCCGAAGCCTCCGGTGTCAGCGAGATGACCGTCAGCCGCGTCTTGCGCAACAAGGGCGATGTGAGCGAGGCAACGCGTGCCAAAGTGCAGGAGGCGGCGAAACGACTGGGCTACGTGCCCAACCGCATCGCCGGGGCGTTGGCATCGAGCCACGTCAACCTCGTGGCGGTCATTATTCCTTCATTGGGAAATATGGTTTTTCCGGAAGTCCTGTCCGGCATCTCCGAAGCGCTTGACGGCTCGGACCTGCAACCTGTGGTCGGGATCACGGACTACCAGCCCGACAAGGAAGAGCGGGTCTTGATGGAAATGCTGTCCTGGCGGCCATCGGGCGTGATCATCGCCGGGCTCGAGCATTCGGAAGCATCCCATTCCATGCTTACGGCCGCCGGGATTCCCGTGGTTGAAATCATGGATACCGATGGGGAAGCCATCGATGCCTGTGTCGGCATCTCGCACCGCCGCGCCGGCCGGCTGATGGCGGAGGCGATCCTCGAGGCGGGCTACCGCAAGATCGGGTTCCTCGGCACCAAGATGCCCATGGATCACCGCGCGCGAAAGCGGTTTGAGGGCTTCACCCGGACGCTGGGCAAGGCCGGCGTGGAGATCGCGGATCAGGAGTTCTATTCCGGTGGCTCGGCTCTGGTGAAGGGGCGCGAGATGACAAAGGCCATTCTCGACCGCAGCCCAGACCTCGATTTTCTTTACTATTCCAACGACATGATCGGCGCGGGTGGTATGCTCTACCTGATGGAGAAAGGTGTGGATATTCCCGGTCAGATCGGGCTCGCCGGTTTCAACGGCGTTGATCTTCTCGATGGATTGCCGATCAAACTCGCCACGATGGATGCCTGCCGGAGAGAGATCGGCCGCAAGGCTGCCGAAGTCATCCTGAACCGGAAAAGCGAAGGTTCAGCACCAAGCCCGCTGATCGAAGAGTTGAGCCCACGGATCGACGCGGGCGATACCCTGCGCAAGGCCTGATACGCCGATCTAGGCGTTGGAGTCATAGCCTCGATCCCGATCCTGCCTGATCAAGTCGGCGTCGCGGCTGTCTGACGGACCAAAACCGCCACCACCCGGCAATTCGAGGACCAGCCGTTTGCCAGCAGGGACGAATTGTCGACCCTTGCCGGACAACAGGGTTCCGTCGCTCAACGAAACCCGCCCGGGCGCCCCGTTCTGACCACCTGCCCGGCCCCGGGCCGCATGGTTCACGCGGTCGAACATGCCGTTGAACCAGAACGCGTGCCCGTCGTTGGCAGCGATCTCGATCACCTGACCTAGGCCCCCGCGCTGGCGCCCGGCGCCGCCCGACCCCTCACGCAGTTCCTTGCGCCAGACGGTGATCGGGCCGGTCTGTTCAAGCGCCTCCATGGACATGCCCATGACGCCAGACGGGAAAGCCGTCGCGTTCAGCCCGTCAAGTCCGGGCCGCGCTCCTGCCCCACCGGAGGTAAAGACCAGCATCTCGGCCCGCCGCAGGGTTTCCCCCGGCGCTGCCTGCCCGCCCTCTTCCGGTCGCGCCGACAGCATGATCGCCCACAATGCACCCGAGCCTTCGGCGGGCGCTGTTTCGGGCAGAAACTGTGCCACTGCCCCCATCACGGTGTCGGGAATGAAATGCCCCAGCACGTGACGCGTGGCCACTGGCGCGGGGTGTTGGGCGTTCAGGATACAACCGGGCGGCGCATAGGTGGTGAACGGAGCGAGGCTCGCGTGATTGTTGGGGATTTCCGGGGCGAGCACACATTTCAGGCCGTAGCAGACATAGGCCTCCGTATAGATCATTGGCACGTTGATGCCTCGGGGGCTGACCGGAGAAGTCCCGCTGAGGTCCGCGTGCACCCCGTCGGGCTTCACCTCGAGTTCCACCGCAATCGTCACCGGCTCGTTGTAGCCATCGACCGTCATGCTGCTCGCATATTTGCCCTTTGGCAGATCCTTGAGCGCATCGATCGTCGCGCGGTGAGAGGCGTCGAACACGAACGCCGCGAGGTCGGCAAGACTGTCAATCCCGAACTCGTCCATCATCTCCATCAGGCGCCGGTGGCCGATCTCGTTGCAGGCCGCGAGGCCGTGCAGGTCCCCGATGACCATGTCAGGCTCGCGGATGTTGTAGGAGATGATGTGGAGCAGTTTCTCATCGACCACCCCTTCGTGGGCGAAATGGGTTATCGGAATGTAGATGCCTTCTTCGTAGACATCGTTGGAATCCGGGTTGAACCCGCGCCCGCCGACATCGACGACATGGGCGGTGCAGGCGAAATACCCGACGAGTTTGCCGTTTCGGAAGGACGGGGTGCAGAAGCTGAAATCGAGGAGATGCCCGGTCCCCAGCCACGGGTCATTCGTGAAGTAGACGTCACCGTCGCGGATATTGCTTTCCCCGATGGCGTCGATGAAGTTCTTCACCGCCGCGGCCATGGCGTTGACGTGACCTGGCGTACCGGTGACCGCCTGGGCGATCATCCGGCCTTCGACGTCGAAAACACCCGCACTCACGTCCCCGGCCTCACGAACCGACGGTGAAAACGCCGTGCGCACGAGCGTCAGGGCCTGTTCCTCAACCACCGCAATCAGACGGTTCCACATGATCTGGTTGGCGACGCTCATGGGGTTCGCTCCATCTTCAGGGTGGCGTCAGCGAGGAGGGTCAGTCGCCAGCCCGTTGGCAGTATGGTTGTGGTTTCGCGCTCCTGCACGATGGCCGGGCCAATAAGACGAGCGCCAATTGTCAGGTCCTCGCGCAGCATGACCCCCGCCAGAACCCGGTCACCCGCCCCGGCATCGTGCATCTCACGCGAACCGGCCGCAGCGACCTCCGGACCTGCCGGAGCCGAGACGGGCTCCACCGGCGGCACCGGCGACGCGACCCGGACGGACCAATTCATCACCTCTACGTCGAGACCTTTGAGCGGACGCCCGAAAAGGCGGGCATATTCCTCCTCGAAGGCATCCTTGAGCGCGGACACCGAGATGGCGTCGTCAAGCTCGACAGCAATTTCCCAACCCTGTCCCTTGTAGCGCATGAAGGCCTTGCGCTCGACCTCGACATCATCGCCACGGTACCCCTGCGCCACGACCTCGCGCGCCTCGGCTTCCAGACCCGCCAGAACATCCGTGATCCAATCGGCGGTGACCTCGGACAGGACGGCATAGGCCCCGCGCACGGCCTCGAACCCAAAGGGCGCGCGCAGGAACCCGATGGCCGATCCGACACCAGCACCCGGTGGTATCAGGCACGCCGAAATGCCCAGTTTCTCGCAGAGCCGGGCGGCATGGAGCGGTGCCGCGCCGCCGAATGCGATCATTGTCATTTCCGACAGGTCGCGCCCGTTTTCGACGGCATGGGCGCGCGCGGCGTTGGCCATGGTTTCGTCAACGATCTCTGCCACGCCCAGCGCGGCGTCTTCCGCCGTCATATTGAGGGGCGTGCCAACGTGCTCTTCCAGCGCCTCGATCGCGTTGGACGGGAACAGAGGGATGTCCCCACCGGCAAAGGCGTCCGCATCAAGCTTGCCCAGCGTCAGGTCGGCATCGGTCACGGCTGGTTTCGTGCCGCCAAGGCCGTAGCACGCCGGCCCCGGTTCGGACCCGGCACTTTCGGGTCCCACCCGTATCTGTCCCATGCCATCGACCCGCGCGAGTGATCCACCGCCGGCGCCGATCTCCACCATCTCGATTACGGGGATCGAAATCGGCATGCCAGAGCCCTTGGCAAAGCGCGCCGTGCGGGCAACCTCAAAGGTTCTGGCCGTGCTCGGGGTCTGGTTCTCGATCAGGCAGATCTTGGCAGTCGTGCCACCCATGTCAAAGCTGAGCACCTTGTCCGCCCCGTGTTTCGCTGCCGTATGAGCGGCGTAGATCGCGCCGCCAGCGGGCCCGCTTTCGAGCAGGCGCACGGGGAAATCGATCGCCGCTTCGACACTCATCAACCCGCCGCCGGAATGCATCAGAACCAGCGGGCAGACAGCCCCGGCGTCCTTCAGCCTGTCCCGCAGACGGCCGAGGTAGGAGGCCATGAGAGGCTTCACGAAGGCGTTTGCGCAGACGGTGTTGAATCGCTCGAACTCGCGCATCTGGGGCGACACGGCGGAGGAAACGGAAATCGAGAGGTCCGGTGCTTCCTCTTCGATGATCTGCGCCGCACGACGCTCGTGGGCATCGTTGACATAGGAATGCAGGAATCCGACGGCAACGCTCTGGAAGCCCGCAGCCGCGACATCCCGCGCAAATGCTCGCACGCTGTCTTCGTTCAGTGTCTGAAGCTCGCGCCCGGTGGCGGCGATCCGGCCTTCGACGGTAAACCGATCCTGGCGCGGGATCAGCGGCGGCGGCAGAACGAGATTGAGGTCATACTGATCGAAGCGGTTCTCCGTCCGAATTTCGATCGTGTCGCGGTAGCCCTTGGTGGTCAGGAATGCGGTCCGGGCCCCCTTGCGTTCGATCAGCGCATTTGTGGCCAGCGTTGTGCCATGGATCACGACCGAGATGTCGCTGAGCGCGATTTGCGCGAGTTCAGCGACGTCCGAAACACCGTCGAGGATCGCCTGTTCAGGCGCGGCGTAAGTTGTCAGCCGCTTGGTGGAATACAGATCGTCCCCCACCTGCAGCGCGACATCGGTGAAGGTCCCGCCAATGTCCACGCCCAGCCTGATGTCGTCCCGCACCATGGTGTCTCCCGCGTCGTCCGACCGCAGTCTGACGCAGGGCCCGGAGAGTCGCAATCGCTCACGCGGCGGTGGGGAGTTCCTCTGACATGAAGGTGTCGATGGCGGACACCTGTTCTTCGGTCAGACGCAACCCGAGCTTGCTGCGCCGCCAGACCACGTCGGCGGCGGTTCGGGCATATTCTCGGGTCATGAGCCAGCGGACCTCGGCTTCCGAGAGGGTCGCACCGAAGTCTCGGCCGAGCGCCTCCGCGCTCTCCGCATCGCCAAGGATATCGACCGCCTCCGTGCCGTATGCACGCACCAGTCGAGCCGCCCAGGCATCGGACAGGAAGGGGAACCGGGCCTTGAGGTCGGAGGTCAGCTTGGCGACACCGTCCACCGGGAAATCACCGCCCGGCAGCGGCACGCCGGCGGTCCAGTTGTCCCGTGTTCCGCCGATTTCGGCTGTGATCTTCGACATCGCGGATTCAGCCAGCCGCCGGTAGGTCGTTATCTTGCCGCCAAAGATGTTGAGCACCGGTGCGCCGCCGGTCTTGTCGACCTTCAGCACGTAATCCCTCGTCGCGGCCGCCGCGCTCTTGGAACCGTCGTCAAAAAGCGGACGGACGCCAGAGTAGGTCCAAACAACGTCCTCCACCGTCAGATGCTGCTTGAAATACGCATTGGCGAATTCAAGCAGGTAGTCCCGTTCCTCGTCCGTGCAGGTGGGCGCTTCGTCTGCATCGGCGTGGTCGGCATCGGTGGTTCCGATCAGCGTGAAATCCTGCTCATACGGGATTGCGAAGGCGATGCGGCCATCGGTTCCCTGGAAGAAGTAGGCCTTGTCATGGTCGTAGAGCCGACGGGTCACGATGTGGGATCCGCGCACAAGTCGCACATTGTCGTTGGAGTTCAGCCTCAGAGTACCGCCAATCACGTCGCCCACCCAGGGTCCCGCAGCATTGACCAACATTCGCGTCGTGACCGTCCGCCGGGTTCCGCCGTCGTCCAGCGTGATGACCCAGCGATCGGCACGCCGGTCCGTACTGACAACCCTGGTTCGGGTCAGGATCGTGGCCCCCCTCGACTCTGCATCGCGGGCGTTCAGGACGACGAGGCGGCTGTCTTCCACCCAGCAGTCGGAATATTCGAACGCCTTTTCGAACCGGTCATCCAGCGGCGCGCCTTCGGGGCCGGCCCGAAGATCCAAAGTCTTGGTCGCGGGAAGGATTTTTCGACCTCCCAGGCTATCATACATCAACAAACCCAACCGGATCAGCCATGCAGGGCGACGCCCCTTCATCCACGGCATCACTGTCGAGAGAAGCCGGGAGGCCGGAGTCGAGCCTTCAAACCGCGCATCGCGGTGGTAAGGCAGAACAAAGCGCATTGGCCAAGAAATATGTGGCATGGCGCGCAGCAATGTCTCTCGCTCTTGAAGCGCTTCGCGGACAAGCCGGATTTCGAAATATTCCAGATATCGCAAACCGCCATGAAACAACTTGGTCGAGGCCGAAGAGGTGGCGGAGGCAAGATCGTTCATCTCGGCCAGACCAACAGTCAATCCGCGCCCAGCCGCGTCCCGTGCGATGCCGCACCCGTTGATGCCACCACCGATGATGAAGAGGTCGTAGTCCATCGAATCTCTCTCAGTTTGTGGCACTCATATAGAATATGAACAGATAACGAAAAAGAACTGTTTTCATTTATGTTCGTTTTGGCGTTAGATTTCCACTGATCCCGGGTCACGCCCCCACAAAGACACCGCGATCGTTCCAGATTCTTCAACCAAAATCAACTGGCGCGGATTTCAACTCTGTCCCAGACAGAATTACCCTGACCCGCAAGTTCCGTGCATCCGAATACCCCTCTTTGCCCGGGGCCGACGTCTGCCAACTCGGAGGTCACTTCGCTCCGGAGCCAAGCCCTATGAGGGTCGGGGCTCCCAGGAACGAAGAAAGGGGCCCCGTTTCGGAGCCCCTCTTGATCGTTGTGACTTCCTTGCTGGCTTAGAACTGCAGGCGTGCCTGAGCGGTCAGACCATACGATTCGATGTCGTCCGAGAACCGGCCATCGACACGGACCGAGGCGTTAAGCTGCCGTGCCGGGCCGATATCGCCCGGCTCCAGCAGACGGGTGTAGTTCACGCCCACCGACAATTCGCCGTAGGTTCCGAGATTGGAGCTTTCCGACACATCACCCGTTGCCGGCAACGAACCGCCGTCGATCTGGAAGTATTCAGACCGGGTGGGCGACGCAAAGTCGGAATAGATCGTCGCCGTACCGAAATAGTTCAGCGCCGAAATCCCATCCGGCCGGATCTGGGTCCGGGATATCGTGCCCGCAACGAAGGCGATCTCGGAGGTCGATTCATCGATCACCAGAAGCGACCCGTCGTCGAATGTGAGCGTGGCTTCACTCGTCTGAGTGATCGAGAAACCACCGGACGGTACGAAGTTGATGCCAAGTTCCTCGTTGAGCGGGAAGACATACCCGACGGACCCGGACAGGGTCTGCGCGGTTGTCGAGAAGCTGTCGTCAAGGCCAAGACTGTTGTCGACGGCATCACCCGGTTCATCCACGTTCTGAACCTGGAAGTCGGTGCTCTCGTAGCGATACTGGATGTCCGCGAACAACCGGTCCCGGGATGCGCCGAGGTAGAGGCCCGCATAGCTTTGCGTGAACTCACTTTCGTTGCGGCTGATGACGTTGGTCAGGGTGACGTTGCCGCCCGAAACGACAAAGTTGCTGACGGGCTGGGTGGTCGAACCCTGGTTGACCCCGACGATCCCGCCAAAGCTGAGATCCCAGCCGTTGTAGTAGCCGTCGAAGCACGAGAAGTCGCCGCCAAGCTGGATGCCGTAGTATTCGGCCTCGATGGAGCCCGGAATATCGTTGGTAAGGGTCTCCGGCGAAATGGTGCCGCTTGCATCGGCAACACCGCCGATTGTCCGGCCCCACATCCCTGCGCCACAGGGATCGTCGTCGGCGGCGGCAAGTCCGGCCACGAACGGCGACGACGGTCTGTTGACCACCGAACTGATGAGGCCCTGGGTGAGCACAACGCCCGACGCGAGCGCCCCTGCCGCCGGCACCCCGATCACGTCAAGCGATGTGCCGCTATCCGTCAGACCGTAGATCAGAGATCCGGTCGGCAGGCCGGATGCCGAGAATTGTGCATCGCTGAACGCGAAGCCTTCATCGTAATCGAGGACGGTGATCGGATCCGTCGTGCTGCCCCCGATGGAGGCAAACGACAGGTTGACGGTGCCGGTCGTCGTGGTGGCACCGCCGATGATGGTAATCGTGTCCGAAGTTCCCGCATCAAGATCGATATCGAGCTCGATCGTGCCTTCCAAACTGGTCGCACCATTGACGACAATTGCATCGTCGGTTGCGCCATCCATGAGGTCGACGGTCCCGGTATTGAGGAACGCATCTGCGGTGAAGCCGCCGGTCTCGGCCGTCAGCGTCCCTGAATTCCTCAGCGCACCGCCGGTGAATGCGGTGTTGGTTCCGAGCGTCAATGCACCGGCCGAGTTGAACGATCCACCGCTGATCGACGTTACGGCGGCATCAACGTCAATTGTGCCGCTGGTGCTGGTGAACCCACCATGGATGAGGTTCGCGTCGATGTCCCAGTTTCCGGTATTGGTTGTAGAGCCACCAATCGTTGTGGCCGCCAGCACGTTTGCCGTTCCGGAGTTGTTGAGGTTGCCGCCAAGTCCGCCGCCGTTCAGGTTCAGCGTCCCGGCGTTTGTGGTCGCACCCGTGACGGAACCGCCGTCGAGGTCCGCGATGCCGGAGTTGTTGGCAAGGCTGCCAAGCGAACCGCCGGTCACATCGACGTCGCCACCATTGTTGGTCACACCACCCGCCGCGGAACCGGCGCTCTGGGCGTAGGTCGAACCGGCGGCAACCGTTGTGGCCCCGGACAGGGTTGCACCGCTATTGGTGACAGTACCGGCCGAGATCGTGGTGGTGCCCGTGATCTGACCGCCATCAAGCTGCGCGTCACCCGAGTTCGTCAGGCTGGCGACCTGACCGTCGGTGAGGGTGACATCGGCGGTGCCATCAGCGGTTGCGTTGTTGACCACGGCATTCACATCACCGTCGGTGATCGTCAGAGTGCCGGAATTCACGGTGGTCGTGCCGCCCAGTTCAACCGTTGCGTCGTCGATCCCGTTGACGACGACGGCGCCGCCGTCGATGTCGGTGTTCCCGGTAACCCGGGCCCCGGTCACGGTCGTCGTGCCGCCGTTGTGATCGAGACTGGCGACCGTGCCGCCGTCGAGCGTCACGTCCGCGCTGCCATTGTTCACGACGCCGCCGTTTGCGGCGCCCCCGTTCTGGTCATAGACCGCGCCGGTCGCAACGGTCACAGCGCCGGTCATGGTTCCACCGTTGTTGGTGACCGAGCCGCCATCGACACTGGTCGCACCGCTCACGGTGCCGCCGGATATCGTCGCATCGCCAGAGTTGTTGTCGAGGCTTGCAACGCTACCACCCGTGACGGTGACGTTGTCGGACCCGTCGGTGGTACCGTCATTGATGATGTTGCCGACGGTTCCGGCGGTTGACAGGGACCCGGTCCCGTTCACCGTCGCGTCGCCGACCAATGTCCCGGTCGCCCCGACCGTTGCTGTTCCCGCATCGATCTGGGTGGTCCCGGTGATCGTGCCGCCGGTGCCGACTGTGCCGACCGTCAATGTCCCGTCCGTCTGGAGGAAATTGCCGGTGATCTCGGCACCGCCGTCGACACTGGTGGAGCCGCCGGCCTGGTTGGTCACGGAGGCGACGGTACCGCCATCCATGTCCAGCACGCCTTCGTTCGTGATCGCACCAATAGCCGCGCCCGCCAGCACATCAATGTTGCCGGCGCTTTCGTTCAGGATGCTGCCGGTGATGTTGCTGATGGTGCCCCCGGTTCCGATGGAAATGGAGGCGTTGTTCTCGACGTCAGCGTCCAGAACTACGGTTCCGGCAAATGTGCCGCCATCCAGATCGATGACATCCGTGGTGGAGATCGTCAGACCCCCGGCACCGCCATTCACGGTGCCTCCGGTGGTGGTGAAGGTCTCGGCCCCAAGCTGCAGTATCGTTGCGCTGCCGCTGGTATTGGCCAAGGTGCCGCTGTTGATGAAACCGCCTGTCCCGTCGATGGTGACGGTGCCACCCGAGGTGATGTTGAATGTGCCGCTGTTGTCGACATTGCCGATCTGCGCACCGGCTGCGACGCCGATGGTGCCGCTGTTCGTCAGCTGACCGGTAATGTCACCAGCCGACCCGATGGTCGCGCCGGCCGATGCATTGGTCACGTCGCCATCGACCTGACCGTTGATTGCAGAGGCGCCAGCGGCGCCTGCCGCGATATCGACACCGCCGGTGGCTGTCAGAATGACGCCGCTGTTGACGGTGATGCCACCGGTGTCGATGTCGATCAGTCCCGAGACCGAAGAATTCGCGTCCACCGTCGTCGTGGCTGCGGCTCCGGTGTTCTGCGTCCAGGTGCCGGTCACGGCACCGTTCAGCGTCGCGGTCGCCTGGTTCACGACATTGGCGGTCATATTCGCGTCCACATCCATGATGCCGGTGTTGGTGACCTGCTGGCCGCCGAGAATGGTCGCATTGACGTCCAGAGTGCCGGCGTTCGTCGAGGCTGCCCCCAAGGTCGTGGCCGCATCAATCTCAAGCTCACCCGCGGTGACGTTGAAGCCGCCGCTCATCGTGGTCGCCGCCGCGACATCGAAGATGCCGCCATTGACCGTCACCAGCCCGCTGATGGTGGAGGCCGCGCTGACATTCGTCGCGCTCGTCAGGCCATTCTGCGTCACCGTTCCGGTGATATCGGCGCCGATATCCGCGTTGGTCGAGGCCGTGATCAGGTTACCGGTCAAGGCCGCGTTCTGATCGTAGCTTGCCACCGAGGCCACATCGACATTCGTGGCCGCACCTGCGCCCAGGGCGGAGTTGATGGTAATGGACCCAGTATCGATATCGATCCCACCCGAGACGGAGGACGCACCGTCAACCGTCAGCGTCGCACCGGCGTTGGCGTTTTGGACCACGCTGCCGGTGATGTCGCCCGCCAGGGTCATGGCCCCGGTATTCGTGATGGCCTGACCGCCAAGGACATTGGCGTTGATATCAAGCGTGCCCGCGCTGTTCGAAGCCGCGCCGAGGGTCGTCTGGGCGTCGATCTGCATCGTGGCGCCGTTGCCGCTTGCGACGGTGAAGCCGCTGCTCATCGTGGTCGCGGCATCGACTTCGAAGGTACCGCCGTTTACCGTGACCAGCCCGCTGATGGTGGAGGCACCGTCCACGTTGGTGGCGGCAGTTGACCCGCTTTGTGCCACAAAACCGGTGACGTCGCCACCAATGGCAGCGTTTGTCGATGCCGTAGTGATGTTGCCGGTTACGGCGGCATTCTGGTCGTAGGTCGAAGTTATGGCCAAGTCGATATCGGTCGAAGTGGAAGTACCGACGGCGGAGTTGATCGTCAGCGAACCGTCGGCGATGAAGATGCCACCGGAAACGGATGTCGCGCCATCGATTGTGGTGGAACCGTTGAACTGGTCATACCCGCCTCCGATGTTGCCAGCCAGCGTCGCGATTCCGAAGTTCTCGACGTCGGACAGGCCTATGATGTTGGCGTCGAGGTCCAGCGTCCCGGTATTTTCGAGAGTTGCCCCAATGGTCAGGTCGGAATCGACGTCGAGCGTTCCGGCGGTATTGGTAATCGCGCCCGAAATCGAAGACGTCCCGTCGATCTGGGTCGTGCCACTGGCGTTGTTCTGGGTGTAGGTTCCGGTGACCGTTCCGGCGATGGTGCTGGTGCCGGTCCCGTTCTGCGCAAGGTTGCCGATTATCGTACCGCCGTTCAGGTCGATGGAGCCTGCGCCTTGCGTGGTGATCCCCACGGCACCAACGCCATTGACGTTGAGCGTGCCGGCGCCAACCGTGATGGTCCCGTCGTTGGTGAAGGTTCCCGCCCCGCCGGTCGACACGGTCACCGTCGTGGCGGCGCCACCGTTCAGCGCGATATCACCATCGTTGGTGATGCCTTCACCGCCCGATACATCGTTATCGGCGGTCATCGTGCCATTGCCAGCGAAATTGATGTTGCCGTCAAAGTTGTTGATGATCGCTCCCGCGTCAGAGATCGACCCGCCATCGGCGACGTTGAAGTCCTCTTCCCCGTTGCCGCCGTTGGCATCGCCGTTCGTGAAGGTATTCCCGGTCCCGACGAAGCTACCGGCCAGGTTGATCGTGCCACCAAGGTTGTTGTTGAGGCTGAACCCGGTCAGTGTCGATCCGACGCCGATGTCCATGTCTCCGCCATTGTTCACGATGGCGCCGGTCGCCGTCAGCGAGGATCCGGCAGCAATGTTAAAGCCGTCGGTCGGACCGGCACCCGTGTTTGTCACGGTGCCAATGTTGGTGACCGCCACGATTGGTGCCGGGGCGGCGCCGACATTGAATGTGCCGCCGTTGACGATGTTGTTTCCGTTGCCGTTGATGGTTGCAGTCACGTTCGTCGTACCGCCACCAACAGTGATCGCATCCTGCGTCAGATCGGTGTTGATATCGATCGTACCGCCGTTCACGATCTGACCATTGTAGGTGATGTCGTTCTCATCACCGCTGATCACGCCGTTCTCACCGATGATGATCTGGGTTGCGGTGATCGTGAGAGTGCTTCCCAAGGCGGTGACATCGATCACGCCGTTGTTGGTGAAATTATTGGTTCCGGCGTCCGCAACGGCGCCCGCGCCCGCAGCCACGAAATTGCCGTTGTTGATCACGTTGCCGGTAAAGGTCGCGGTGGTGCCTCCCGCGATGGTGAACGTACCGCCCCCATTGCCGCCGTCCGCAGCCGTGGTGACAGCCGCGAATGTCCCGCCGTTGGACGTGACCTGCCCACCATCATTGACGTTGGTTGCGCCTTCGACGGCCCCGTCAGTCGCCACCGATGCCGAGCCGCCGTTGTTGACGGTCAGGCCAGCGATCTGGCCGTCGGTCAGGGTGAGCCCACCACCATTGACGGTCGTGAGACCCTGCAGTTCCTGAGCCGCGTCCCCGGTCGTTTCGTTCACGACCACGGTACCGCCCCCGATGGTTGTCGCACCGCTGACAACGCCATCCGTTACGTTGCTTGTCCCCGCGCTGGCGGTGTTGGTCAGGCTCGCCGCTGTGCCTCCGCTCAGGTTCACCGTCCCGGCATTATTCGTCACGCCGCCATTGGCGGCCCCGGAATTCTGGGTATAGGTCCCGCCGCTGGTCGTCAGGAGCCCGGTCAGGGTGCCCCCGGAATTGGTCACCGTGCCGCCGGACACGGCAGACGTGCCGGACACTGACCCCGTGGCGGCGATACCAAGCGTTCCGCCGGTATTGGAAAGTCCGCCCACGCTGCCGGCAATGGACGAACCCGTGCCGGAGTTCGTGAAAGTGCCCGATACGCTTCCGGTTGTCGCCGTGATCGTTGTTGCGTTCGCCCCCGTGAGATCGCCGTCAATCGCTCCGTTGATGGACGTGGCGCCCACGGCTGCCGCCAGATCGACACCGGCCGTTGCCGTGAGGGTCTGACCTGAGTTCACGGCAAAACTGCCACCGTTGATATCGACCAATCCGGTGACGGTTGCGTTCCCGGTCACCGTCGTGGAACCGCTGGTCTGAAGCAGCGAACCGCTCAGGCTGCCACCGGTGCCAAGGTCAACCGCACCGGTATTGGTGATCTGCGACCCGCCAAGGACGGCTGCGTCAACGTTCAGCGTGCCGGCATTGGTGGAATTGTTGTTGAGCGTCAGCTGGCTGTCGACATTGACCGTGCCAAGGGTGTTGGTGAGCGTGCCGAGGGTCGCGGTACCGTCGACGGTCGTCGAGCTTGACGCGTTGTTCTGGGTGATCGCGGTTGTCGAGCCCCCCGAAAGTGCGATGGAGCCGCCGTTGTTGTTGGTCAGCGTACCCGCGGTTCCGCCATCAACGTTCACCGTGCTCGTGGCCGCATTCAGACCGACATCGCCAACGGCGCCGTCGGTCACGGTCAAGGTGCTGTTGGCATCCACGCCGACAGCGCCAAGCGCTCCGCCGGTATTCACCTGAAGCGTGCCGCTGGTCACGGTCGTGCCGCCGGTAAAGGTGTTGGCCCCCGTCAGCGTCATCGTGTTGCCGCCACCGGCGTTGACCGTGACGTCCGTTACGCCGTCACCACCGCCCGAGTTGTCTTCGATGATGCCGCCGAAGCTGCCGCTGCCGGTCAGCGTGAGGGTCGGTGTGGCCGTGCCGGTGCCGGTGTTGGTGATGGTTCCGGTGCCGGTCAGGGCATTAATCGTTGTGTCGAGGTCGTTGAGATCAAGCGTTCCGTTGATCGCAGACCCTGTCCCATTGAACAACTCCGTCGCGGCGCTGGCCGAGCCCAGTTGAACCGTACCACCCCCGATATTCACTGTCTGGGATTGCGCCGCCACGGTTCCGGCGACGCTGACCGAGCCGGTCCGCGTCCCGGACCCAAATGCCATAGCTCCGTCAATGGTCAGTCCCGTCAGAGCAAGCGAACTGCCCGTGTTTGCACTGATCTCTGCGCCCGTGCCGCCCGCGGTGATTGCGTTTGACAGGCTGATCGTTCCGGAACTCGAGAGGGCACCTCCATCGACGTTGACGGCCCCCGTGCCCAGCGCACTGTTATTCCCAACGACCAAGGCACCGCCAGAGATCGTCGTGCCGCCATCGTAGGTGTTCGCACCGCTCAGGGTCAGCGCGCCAGTGCCTGAACGGACCAGTGCACTATCGTTGCTGGCGTCACCGATGACACCGCTGAACGTCGAATCGTCGCTGCCGCCAACGGTCAGCGTGACCCCGGCGGCCAGATCGACCGTACCGGCGCCTGCAAGGCTGCCGATTGTCTCGCTGGCGTTGATATCGAGATCCCCGTTGGTGCCGACGGTGACGGCGCTGCTGTCGCCGATCGCCGCACCACCTGAGGCGACAAGCGTGCCATCAGTGACGGTTGTCGCCCCGGAATAACTGTTCGTGCCGGACAGCGTAAGCTGTGCGGCAGCTTCGGCCGAATTCAGTGTCAGCCCACCAGCACCGGTCACATTCCCGGAGTATGTTGTCCCGGGGTCAGCATCGGTCACGGTGAGAGTAAAGCCTGTGGGAGAGGCTTCACCGTCATCAAGGCGCAGGACACTGCCAGAGCCACTCAGGTTGGCCACGGAGGTGTCTGCTTCCACCCCAACGGTGCCGTTGGTGATAATGAGATCAGACGCCGAGACGTCCGCGCCCCCGAGTTCAACCGTGCCGGATGCCCCACTGCTGGTCACATTGCCATCGATGGTTCCTGCGCTGAGCCTCAGGATACCGCTGCCCGAGTTTTCGACGTTGCCATTGTAAGTGAAGCCGCTGACGTTACCGTTGACGATGACCGTACCGGTGCCCGAATTCGTCAGGTTGCCTCCATCGGTGATGCCGCCGCTAAAGGTCGTTTGTCCGGCACCAGTCGACGCGACCGAGCCGCTGAAGACCGCCGAGAATTCAACGCTGCTGCCAGCGCTGACGTCAAGGTTTCCGGTCAGAAGAAGCAGGTCCCTGTTGTCGCTATCCCTGGGATCATTTGACGAGATGACAAGGTTCGTCACCGTGCCCCCGGCCCGACCAATCGTCAGGTTGTTCACCGCAACACCGCCACCCTCGTCGACAACGATGGACTGACCGTTCGCGTCGGACCCGACGTCGGCCGTGTCTCCCACGTTCCGTCCATCGCTGAAGAAGGCGTTGTCGCCGGCGCTGAAGTCGTTGATGGAGCCCCCGTCCTCATCCCAACGGTTGGAGTTGCCTTCAAG
>CAYMMT010000003.1:34108-41704 GCA_964391555.1 uncultured Rhodobacterales bacterium | reverse complement strand
TGAAGTCGTTGATGGAGCCCCCGTCCTCATCCCAACGGTTGGAGTTGCCTTCAAGCCAGGTTTGGCCGGTGCTGCCATCCCAGTACAAGTTGTCCTGAGCGACGGCAGAGCCACCGATCACCAGAGCGACCCCGGTAGCGAGGACAAAGATCAACTCGGTTGCACGGCCCAATCGGCAGTGTCGGCGAAGGCTCCGCTGGCGAATTCCGGCCTGCACAACAATCGGTCGCGATGCAATCATCTCAAGTCTTCCCTTCACTGACCGCAATTCATGCGGCGGCGATGTCAAAGCACAAACCGCGACAGACAGGCTCATTGCCTGTTGCCGCATGGCAGGGCCGACCATCGCACCGCGAGGAAGACGCTGTGGAAACGCGCATCTTCGACTATCAGTCCCGGTGGCCCCACTGGACTGCGCCACATTAACCTTCAGTATCTCAGTGACGGAACCCTCGCACCTTTGTCAAATTGAGAACGCCCAATACGTCCCCCAACTGTCCCAGCGTAAAGCACTGTTGCTCTTGCAACACGCAGAATCGGTGGAATGGGAGGGTCTCCGGAATGGGTCGAATTCAGTGACGAGCATGCACCCCAAGGTTGTTGCGGGTGTCCCGAGAAATACCGGCGAAGTACTGTTGTAAACTGGCAGGGGGAAGGCCGAACAAGCCACAAAAAGGCGCCGAAGCCCAGCTTCGACGCCTTTTCGGACGTATTGGATGGAGCGAAGTCCGGCCTGCGCGCGTTCTGGTCAGCGCCCCAGAGTCGCCAGAACAAAATTTTGCCCGAACCCCAGGCGGTTTTCGATGCAGAGGTACGGATCGGCTCCGGAGGTATCTATGGACAGGTTCAGGCTGGCATCCGGACCGGTTGCGCCTGTCAGCGGCCCGGTCTGAAAGGTCAGGCTGCCCGGAGTTCCGGCAAAGATCTCGGCAAAGTTCGACGCGCCCGCCAAGGCCCCGGTAATCGATACCAGAAAGCCATGCCCGGTCTGATCCGATGCGATCCACATCAGAATGCGGGCGGGGTCCTGGAAAGGCACTGCCAGCACATGGACCGCGTCATCAGCGATGAAGATATCGCGGAAGTACAACTGGCCCTGGGGAATCTCAATCGCGCCGGTGTCCCTTTTGGCGACCAAGGCATCCCGGAAAGTCGACCCATCATCCGATACTTTGACCGTGAAGTCGTCGGACCCTGTTGTCCCCATTTCTGCCCTGCCGGACCAACCCGTCTGAAAGAGCAGCGACGCAGTTTGCGCGATGGCATCCTTGTTGATTTTCAACTGATGCCCGGCGCCGGCATGGGTCAGTAGCGTCGCGTCGGACGAAACCGCCAGCCGGTTGGTCGCATCTGCGGTCGTGTTGACCCCCAATTCGTCGACCTGCGACGCCCCCGGGGCCGGCACCCAATCTGTGCCGTCATATCGCAGAATGCTGCCGTCGGGTCCCAAGTCTGCCCGCCAGCCAATGCGGGGCGACACGAAAAACCAGCTGCCATTCGACCAAACCGAAATGGCATCATCCTGACCCGACCAATCCCCGGTCGCCGCCGGTCCAACGATATGGCGGTCACCGTCCGTAGGTGATGTCGGCGGTGTCACCAAGCCCGCCGAAAGGACGCTCAGCTGGGTGGCGGCATCCAGGATTCGAAGGGCCTCGTTGTGTGTCACGTGTTTCTGGGCCTGGGAAGGCTCGATGTAGGGCAGGCCCATCGCGGGCGATTCTGATGGCATGGGAGATCCTCTTCCGCTGACCGGCGTCAGATGCGAGGTTATGGCCATCAACGTGAATTCGGCCCTTAGCGACCGTGCGCCGAATTGCCCATGACGCAACGCCAGGCCAGGCAAACGCCCCCCAAGGGGAGAATCGGCAGCATACCGCCGCTCGGCAAACCAAGATGCGCCCAATCCCGCTGCATTCTCCATCGCCCTTTCCTCATCGTATTGGAACTTGGGTTGGAATCGACTAGGGGTTGAATGTTGGCTCCTTCCAACGGCGTAGTGTTCACAATCAGGGTCGCGACTTGGACAAACTCAATCGACTTCTGACGACGCTTCCGACATCGCAAAAGCAGGCGATCATCCACCTTCTCGATGTGGTGCTTGCGCTCGTGTGTTTCCCTTTGACCCTGCTCATTCTTGCGCCCGCGCGTCTCGCTGTGGTCGGCGACGATTGGGCCTTCGTTCTGTTCCTGGTGGCATGTGCCGGGGTGATGACGCATCTGTTGGATCTTCCGCGGACGCGGCTGAAAGCCTATGAACAGCAGGCCATAATCCGCAGTGGTATCCTGGCCGCATTGTTGGGTTTTGTGGCAAGCCTGACTGAACCGTTTCTCGTCCAGGTGGAATTGCCAGCCGGGTCCGTGGCTGTCTTCACCATGCTGTACCTCATCACGACGGTTGGCAGCCGCCTTGTGCTGCGCCACTTGCTGATCGAGATCTACAGGCGCGGTCAGTCGCCGCGTCGGGTGCTCATCTACGGCGCGGGTCAAACCGGCGTCCAACTGGCAACTGCCTTGCGCACCGATGCGGAGGTTGAGCCGATTGCCTTTGTCGATGACAACCCAACCTTGCACAAGGTCAGTGTTGCGGGGCTGCCTGTGCGCTCTCCCGTCCGCATTGAAGAATTGATCGAAGAAAAGAGAATCGATCGAGTTGTGCTGGCCATTCCGTCCCTGAGCCGCCCAAAGCAGGCCCGGATCGCGCGCCGGCTTGAGGCTGCTGGATGTGAAGTGTCGACCCTGCCCAGTTTTGCCGCCCTCATTGGTGAGGGCTCACTGGTTGATCGAATTCAACCGCTGGACATGACCGACTACCTTGGCCGGGACGGACTCGAATGGGACGCGGGCCACACCGCGATCTACAAGAATCGGGTTGTCATGATCACCGGGGCTGGGGGGTCCATTGGCGGCGAACTGACCCGTCAGGTTCTGTCCTGCAACCCCAAGAGGCTGGTCCTGTTCGAGGTCAGTGAGTTGGCGCTCTATCAGCTTGAACGCGAACTGGACGAATTGCCGATCGATACAGGCATGACAGAGATCGTGCCCGTCCTCGGGTCGGTCACCGACGAGGTTGCAGTTCGTCGCGCGCTCTCGGTTTATGGCGTGGACATCGTGCTTCATGCGGCCGCCTACAAACACGTGCCGATGGTTGAACGGAACGAGCTCGCCGGGCTACACAACAACACGATCGGGTCCAAAGTCCTGGCCGAGGCGGCCAAGGATGCGAAGGTCAGCCATTTCATCCTGATTTCGACCGACAAGGCAGTACGCCCGAGCAATGTCATGGGCGCGTCCAAGCGGCTGGCCGAACTGGTGGTCGGAGATGTCGCGTCGCGCTCGTCTGATACCCGATTCGGGATTGTCCGGTTTGGCAATGTTCTGGGTTCTTCCGGCTCTGTCGTGCCGCTCTTTGAAGAGCAGATTGCCCGCGGAGGTCCGGTTACGCTGACCCACACGGAGGTCACCCGGTATTTCATGAGCCTGACAGAGGCCGCACGTCTTGTGCTGCTTGCTGGCCACTATACCGAAGGCGGGGAGGTCTTTGTCCTCGACATGGGTGCCCCGGTTCCGATTTGGCGACTGGCCCGTCAAATGATCGAGGCCTCAGGATACACGGTCTGCGATGCGGACAATCCTGACGGGGATATCGAAATCCAGATCACTGGTCTGCGACCCGGCGAAAAGCTGCACGAAGAATTGACCACCGGACAATTGCCGCTCCAGAAGACGCCGCATCCAAAAATCCTGCGGGTCGAGGAAACCGACCTGAGTGAGATCGAGATCGCAGCGGCCCTGAAGGCCATCGCTCGGGCCATCGAAACCGGGGACAAATCGGCGGTCCGGGAGATGATTCAGCGCTGGGTGACCGATTACGAACCCTCCGTTCCAAGGCGAAGAGGGGACGGTGTCACCGGGACAGCCGGTCCATACTTTCTCTGAGGGCAACCAGCCCGTTCTTCAGAAGATCGTTGGCCCGGGCTTGATCTGACGCCTCCGCGTAGAGCCTGAACTCAGGCGCATTTCCCGACGGCCTCAAATGCACGATTGCTCCATCTGACAACATGAGCCGGAGACCATCCGTGTGATCCTCTCCAACCGGCTCGGCACCGCTGAATGCGAGAAACGCCACCTGATCGGCCCCCGTCAAGCCGCCCAGGAACCTTCGGGAAACATCCGGGTCGATGCCCTGCAAACGATCAGCGGCGGTAAAGCGGGGCGGTTCTTTCGCGACACGCTCTGACAGGGTTCCGTTCCCGGCGGCCAGCAGCGTTGCGATGATTGGCAAGAAACTGTCCCGCGTCGGAAGCCGACAAAGGGACCCCGTCGGCGCCTGTGCCTCGAACCCAAGCAAGGTGCCACCGTTGGCTTCGTATCCGATGACCTTGCCGGAAGCGCGCTCCATCGCCTGAATGACGAAAGGTGAGCCAATCCGGGTCCGGATCACTTGCCCGAAGCCCTTTTGCAGGACCCCGGTGTTGGACGACACCGGCGTGACGACAACCTCCGCACCTAGCGCTTCCGCGGTCACCTGTCCGAGTATATCGCCGGGGATGACCCTGCCGGTTTCGTCACACAGCATCGGCCTGTCACTGTCCCCGTCGGTCGAAGCAATGGCGTCAAGCGCATGGTCCCTGACCCAATCGGCAAACATTTGGCGGGTTTCAGGGTCCACCGCCTCCGTGTCGACAGGTATGAAGGTGTCCGACGGCGCAAGCACGATAACCGTAGCCCCAAGTTCCTTGAGGCAGTCGGACAAGAGGTCCCGACCGACGGCGGAATGTGCGTAAACGCCGATGCGCCGCCCTGTGAGGGCACCCACGCCGAACGCGGAAACATACCGTTGAACAAAGTCCCGGCCGGCTGTTGTCAGGTTTGTCTGACCTCCAACTGCGGATTGGCCGCGCGGCCGGCCCAGAGCCCCCACAATCGCAGCCTCATCCGCTTTCGTGATCTCGCCGACCCGCGTGTAGAACTTCAGACCATTGCGATCTGCCGGAATATGCGAGCCCGTCACCATGATTGCAGATGCACCGCTCGCCGCGAGGGCAAGGGCCGGGGTCGGCACCGCGCCGCAAAACACACATTCGCGAGCGGATGCCCGGATTTCATCTGCGACAATGTTCGCCATGTTCGGAGACGAGGGGCGCAAGTCGTGACCGACGAAGACACGGGCCCCGACATCACAACTGGACATGAACGCTCGCAAGTAATCGGCGATCAGCGTATCCGAGAGTTCGGTCACCAAACCTCGCAAACCCGATGTTCCGAACTTTGGCGCCATGAATTCTCTCCTCTTTGGCCTTGCCTGTCGCACAGTCTTCCAAGAGGTAATAGCTAACAAAACCAATCTTTGGGCTCGAGGGAAAAACCAAGATGCGAATTGCGATGATCGGAACGGGATATGTCGGCCTCGTTTCCGGCGTATGTTTCTCGGATTTCGGGCACGACGTTGTCTGTGTCGACAAGGACCCCGAAAAGATCGGCAAACTCAACGCTGGCGAGGTTCCCATCTACGAACCCGGCCTTGATGCGCTGATGGCCAAGAACGTCGAAGCCGGCAGGCTCAGTTTCACGCTCGATCTCGCCGACGCTCTTGAGGGCGCAGAGGCGGTTTTCATCGCTGTCGGCACGCCAACACGACGCGGCGACGGCCATGCTGACCTCAGCTATGTCATGGCGGCAGCCGAAGAAATCGCCAGTCTGGCGAAGGACTACGTCGTGATTGTGACCAAATCGACGGTGCCTGTAGGGACCAACCGCAAGGTCAAACAAGTCGTGCACAAGGCCAATCCGCATCTTGAATTCGATGTCGCATCCAATCCCGAGTTCTTGCGCGAAGGGGCCGCAATCGACGACTTCATGCGTCCTGACCGCGTGGTTGTCGGGGTCCAGTCCGAACGTGCCGGCACCGTGATGGCCGAAATCTATCGCCCACTGTTCCTGCGTGAATTTCCGATTATCACTACCGATCTCGAAAGTGCGGAGATGATCAAGTACGCCGCAAACGCGTTTCTCGCGACCAAGATCACCTTCATCAACGAAATCGCCGCCCTCTGTGAGCGCGTCGGCGCAAATGTGAAGGAAGTCTCCAGAGGGATCGGTTTGGACGGGCGGATCGGAAACAAGTTTCTGCATGCCGGTCCCGGCTACGGTGGGTCCTGTTTTCCGAAGGATACAAAGGCTTTGGCGCGGATCGGGCAGGATCACGGACTTCCGATGCAGATCACCGAGGCGGTCATCAAGGTCAACGACGAGGTCAAGCGCCGGATGATCGACAAGGTCATCGACCTCTGCGATGGGTCAGTGAACGGCAAACTCATTGCCGTCCTTGGCGTGACGTTCAAACCAAACACGGACGACATGCGCGATGCGCCGGCACTGACAATCGTGCCAGCGCTCGTCGGCGCCGGAGCAAAGGTCCGGGTCACCGACCCACAGGGCCGCCACGAGGGGGAAGCTCTCTTGCCGGGTGTCAGCTGGGTCACCGATGCCTACAAGGCTGCCCGAAACGCGGACCTCGTCATCATACTGACCGAATGGAACGAGTTCCGCGGACTGGACCTGAAGCGCCTGGCCAAACACATGGCCACCCCTCGCATGGCCGACCTGAGAAACATCTACTCGGCCAAGGATGCCCGGCGCGCTGGTTTCGAAGCCTACGACAGCATTGGCCGTGGCGGCATGGATACCTCAAAATCGGATTGAGGGTCACTCTCCCGGACGGTCCGGATACGGAGTCGCAGGGTTCGCTCGACAGCAGTTACCTTGTCGGCAGCCCGAGGGCTCGCGGAAGCATGACGCTTCCGCTGCTCGATTTATGGGTCAGTAGCCGAAGCGGCGCATATTTTCCGACGATTCCATCCGGAGGTCGTAGAACGGGGCCTGGTCACCCAGCGGAACGACGAGCCCGACTTCGAGCACCGTGTAATCGCCATCGTTTTCGCGTCTGAGTTGGGCGTTCAGGAGCCCGACAGGCGTCTCGTAATAGGCAACAAGTCCGAATGCCTCGATCATGTCCTCGCCGCCGGACCGGTCCGGTTCGAATTCGACATGTGCGCCGAGTTCGAAAGCCCCGAACTCGCGGAACGCGGAAAAGCCGATGTCGCGATCGTCGTCACCATCGTCATGGAATACGGCATGAACACGGTAGTTGCCAAAGTCCCGCGCCACGATAATCCCCAGATCGTCGCTGTCTCCTTCCCAGCCGACACCGACGATGGTATCGCTGAAATTGAGACGCAGGCCAAATTCCAGCCCCTCGCTGATCTCTTCATCGTCCGTGTCGACGGAAACCGCCAGATGCTCGATGACCGAGGAAAATGCGCCCATGGCGATGTCCAGCCGCCAGGTATTGTCCGAGAACGACGTGGTATCCGTCATTCCGAAATAGTCCTCGGGAAAGATGTTCCCGGCGCCCTGGATTTCGCCATAAGTCAGCAGAAAATTCTCGTAGCCGATCAACAGATAAGGATCATTTGACTCGCTGAAGCTGTCGGAAAAGCCGCTGTCTTCATATCTGTAGTAATCGAAGGATCGACCGGCCCCGAGGTACCAAGGACCGTTGCGGTAACCCAAGGTAAGGTCACCATAGAACTC
>CAYMMT010000003.1:19536-34008 GCA_964391555.1 uncultured Rhodobacterales bacterium | reverse complement strand
CGTCGGCGTATAGGCGGGGCCCATGACCTCTCAACCGCCGCGTCCGATTATTGGCATTTTGCTGATGACTTGCGCCGTCACACTGTTCACGACGATGGCAGCCTTCATAAAGGCCGCGGACCGTGTTCCGGCTGGTGAGGCGATGTTCTTTCGGTCTTTCTTTGCCTTGTTCGTGGTGGCGGCGTGGCTCTCGGTTACCGGCACTTTGCGGGACGGGATCAGAACCAATGCGATACGCCCTCATGCGGTCCGCGGCATTGTCGGCAGTTGCGCCATGGGGCTCGGGTTCGCGGGTCTGAAGTACCTTCCCTTGCCGGAAGTGACGGCGATCCGCTTTGTCACACCCGTTCTCCTTGTCCTCTTTGCAGCGGTGCTTCTGGGAGAGCGAATCCGCCTCATCAGGATCAGCGCTGTTCTGGTCGGTCTGGTGGGGGTTGTAATCATCACCACACCCAGATTCTCCGAGGGGCTGGGAACCTGGGCCGCGTTCGGAGCGTTGCTTACCTTGACCTCCGCCGGACTTGCGGCCCTCGCACAGGTTTTCGTGAAGATGATGGCCTCAACCGAACGAACGGCGGCTATCGTCTTCTGGTTCTCGGTAACCTCTGCCACGCTGTCCCTTGTCACGGTGCCATTCGGATGGGTTTGGCCCGATCTTCGGGAGGCTGCGCTTCTGACCGGCGCCGGTCTGATAGGAGGAACCGGACAGATGCTCCTGACCTCATCGTACCGCTTTGCCGACGCAGGTGTTCTGGCGCCGTTCACCTACATCTCGATGCTCTGGTCGATCGCGATCGGGTATATCTGGTTCGCCGAAGTCCCGACCGCGACCATGCTGACGGGGGCCGGGCTGATCATACTGGCCGGCGTCGTGATCGTGTTGCGGGAACGTCAGTTGGGGCAAGGGCAAACCGCGCGCCGCAAGGTTGCATCAAAGGCTCTCCAATAGATGTCATCGTTGGACATCTGACCCGGGCCACCCGAGGCACCCGGGCCACCCACGACTGACAAATGCGGCTTGTGCCGCAAGGCCGGACATTAGGGTTTGATCAAGTATCTGTTGATACTCGGATGGTTACTGGTCCGGTCGGGCTGCGTGCGGCAGGAGGTCTCGAAGCAAATGTCCGTCAATCCACATGTCGCGCAGGAACGCGAGTTCAAACTGGAACAATTGTTCTATTCCAGGACGGATCTGCGAGGTGTCATTCAATCGGGAAACGACGTCTTTCGCAAAGTTTCGGGCTATCCATGGCAGGACCTGATCGGCGCGCCTCACAAAGTGATCCGGCACCCCGACATGCCGAAGGGCGCGTTCTGCCTGATCTGGTCGCGGCTCAAGGAAGGAAAGGCCACATCGGCCTATGTCAAGAACCGGGCGATTGACGGCCGCTACTATTGGGTGCTGGCCAACATGACCCCGATAGACGGGGGCTACTTTTCCGTACGATTGAAGCCAACGACGGACCTGCTCAAGACGGTCGAGGGCATCTATGCCGAACTGCTGGCGCTCGAGAAGGACGGCGATCTATCGCCCGAAGACGGGGCGACGTGGCTGACCGACAAGATCAGGGGACTGGGATTCAAAGACTACGAAAGCTTTGCGGGTGCCGCGTTGAATCGAGAGGTCGTATCACGGGCAGCGGCAATGGATCTGTCGTCAACGCAAGAACTCACCCGATATCAGGAAATCGCGAAATCCGTCGACCGTGTTGGCGAGAACATCGCACAAGTCGAGGAGACATTTCGGACCATTCGACTCGTCCCTTCCAATATGCGGATCATCGCCACGCGGCTGGAGCCGACCGGCGGCCCGATCAGCACGATCGCCGTGAACTACGCGATAATGGCGCGGGAAATGGAACACTGGGTTCAGACCTTCCTGAAGTCTGAAGACAGTGGATTTACCCAGATGAGTCAGGCAACCAACCAGGCTCTGTTTCAAACCGCGGCGGCAACGCTTCAGGCCGAAGTCGCTGCAAACATGCACAGCGACACCGAGGAACGTGAAGGCCACGACCCGGAGTTGGAGGCGGAGACGCTGGACAGGCTTGCGGAGCGGTACCGTGCCGAGGCGCTTGCCGCTCTGTCTCGTTTGGCCGCCAGCGCTGCGCGGATGGAGCGAGACCAAGCCGAAATGAAGCGCTATGTGACGGGTCTCGCCTCCACTCGCACGCTTTGCAGGGTCGAGAACGCCCGGCTGGACGAGGATGGCGGATCGCTGGAAGGGATCGTAGAGAGCCTGGACAGATTCCAGAACGTCATCGATGCCGAGTTGACAGAGATGAGCGACGAGATCCGGAAGATCCAGAACCAGATCGACACACTACGCCCCCGGGACAATTGGCGAGAAAGGTCCCGCGACATGGCACCAAGGCCCGCCGCCTGACACGTCAACCATAGGTGCCCCGTGAGGCCCGATCGGAGTCTCAGGCCCGGACCTTTGCCTCGTATGCGGACACCATTTCTCTGGACAACAGGCCGACGTCAAAGCTGAAATCCCCGATTTGGCCAACAGGGGTGACCTCTGCCGCCGTTCCGGTCAGCCAGCATTGCTCAAACCCTTCCATTTCGGACGGATCGATATGCCGTTCGTGGACCTTGACTTGCCGCTCCTTCAGCATCCCGATTACAGTGCGCCGCGTGAGGCCGTCGAGAAAACAGTCGGGCTTCGGTGTATGGACCTCGCCGTCCTTGACGAAGAAAATGTTCGCACCGGTCGCCTCGGCCACGTAGCCACGATAATCCATGAAGAGGGCGTCCGAGCAGCCCTTGGCCTCCGCGATATGCTTCGAGGTCGTACAGATCATATAGAGCCCGGCGGCCTTGGCATGCACCGGCGCAGTTTCAGGAGAGGGGCGTTTCCATTTGGCGATGTCGAGTTTCGCGCCTTTCATCTTGGCGTCGCCGTAATAGTCACCCCATGACCATGCCGCCACGGCAAGGCGGACCGGGTTCCGGGCCGAAGAAACACCCATGTCCTCGCCCGCTCCTCGCCAGGCAACAGCCCGAACATAGGCATCGGTCAGGCCATTTGCCGCGAGCACCTCGTACTTCGCCGCTTCGATTTCATCGACTGTCCACGGGATGTCCATGTCGATCTCCCGGCCGGAGAAATGCAGTCGTTCGGAGTGGTCACGGCTAAGAAATATCTTGCCGCCATATGCCCGTTCGCCCTCGAATACCGAAGAGGCATAGTGCATCGCATGGCTCAAAATATGCACATTCGCCTGACGCCAATCCACCAACTGGCCGTCCAGCCAGATCTTTCCGTCACGATCGTCATAGCCCGCCATGTCGGCCTCCTTGTTTTCAAAAATTGCGCATACTGGGTCCGATACGGACATAAAGTTGCGCAATTTCTCGGAATCGGTATCAGTCCGGTCTTGGAATGTCAACAAGGCTGACGTATTCTTGGCCGGGTGTTTTGACTTTGGGGGGGAACGTGCAAGGTCAGGGAGATACCGGACAGAACCTGCTGTTTCTGACGGACGAGCAACTCCGCAAGGGGATCGAGGCGATGTTCTTTGCCTATCGGGGTTTTACCGCTGATCCGGACCGAATCCTGTCGGCGATGGGCTATGGTCGAGCCCATCACCGGGCAATCCATTTCATACATCGCTCTCCTGGAACGACGGTCAACAATCTGTTGTCCATTCTCGGCGTCACGAAGCAATCGCTCAATCGTGTCTTGCGCACCTTGATCGAGGACGGTCTTGTCCAAAGCAACGTGGGCAATCGCGACAGGCGAGAGCGCCACCTGAGGCTGACCGAGAAAGGGGCAGCGTTGGAGCGGGCTTTGTCCGATGCTCAACGCGACCGGATGCGTGCAGCCTATCGCGCTGCGGGACCGGTTGCCGTGGCTGGGTTTCGGCAAGTGCTCGAGGCGATGATGGATGATGACCTGCGCCGCCACTACGCGGCACTGACGGAACGGGGGGGATGAGCATGGACGACGCGCACATCCTGATCGTGGATGACGATGAACGTATCCGCGCTCTGTTGCAGAAATACCTGATGCGAAACGGGTTTCTGGTCAGTGCAGCACGGGACGCCGCCCACGCGCGACGACTCCTCGAAGGATTGGAATTCGACTTGATCGTCCTCGATGTCATGATGCCGGGCGAAGACGGGATCACCCTGTGCCGCGATCTCCGGCGCGAGATCGTGACACCGATTCTGCTTTTGACCGCCAAGTCCGAGACAGAAGATCGGATACAGGGACTTGAGGCCGGGGCGGATGACTACCTGGCCAAACCCTTTGAGCCGAAGGAACTGCTGTTGCGCATCAACGCAATCCTTCGGCGGGTTCCGGCGGAAGCCCCGGAGCGGACGGTGCCCAAGGTCCTGCATCTCGGGGATTTGCGGTATGACATGGAGCGCGGTGAGATGTGGTCCGGTGAGGAGTTGGTACGGCTCACGGCGACTGAAAGCCACCTGATGCGCATATTTTCCGCGCGGCCGGGCGAGCCGTTGAGCCGCACCCATCTGGTTGAGGAACTGGGGAGGTCGGGCGGACAGGCTCAGGAACGGGCGGTCGATGTACAGATCACGCGCCTGCGCCGCAAGCTCGAGTCGGATCCAAAACAGCCGCGGTATCTGCAAACCGTTCGGGGTGCGGGCTACCTTCTGGCCCCCGACTGACGCGGGTTGCAGGGCAGCCCGCGATGCGGTTTGAGTCGGCATCATGGTTATCGCGCTTCTGACCCACCCCACCTGTCTGTCGCATGTCACACCGCCCGGACATCCCGAACAGGTTGCGAGGCTTGATGCTGTCATGGCAGCGATCGACGGCATGAACCTGAACCGGCACGTGGCGCCGATGGCGGCAGAGGCAGATCTTTTGCGGTGTCACCCGGCAGACTACATTGCCACGATCCGCGAGGCAGAACCGGAGTCGGGCTGGACCCAGATTGACGGCGACACCTGGATGTCGCCCGGTTCAACAGAAGCCGCATTGCGCGCGGTGGGTGCGGTCGTTCGCGCGGTGGATTTGGTGCTGAGCAAAGAAGCGGACAATGCCTTCTGCGCGGTCCGACCTCCCGGCCATCATGCTGAGGCAAACGTCGCCATGGGCTTTTGCCTGTTTGGAAATGTCGCCATTGGGGCGAAACATGCGCTCGACTTTCACGGGCTGGATCGCGTTGCCGTGGTCGACTTTGACGTGCATCACGGCAATGGGACGCAGGACCTTCTCTGGGACGAAGGCCGGTGCCTGACGATCACATCTCATCAATCCCCGCTTTGGCCGGGAACCGGGCGACGGGATGAGACCGGGGCTTTCGACACGGTGGTCAACCTGCCGCTG
Organism: uncultured Rhodobacterales bacterium; assembly: GCA_964391555.1. Classification (GTDB taxonomy): domain Bacteria; phylum Pseudomonadota; class Alphaproteobacteria; order Rhodobacterales; family Rhodobacteraceae; genus JAMWZF01. The sequence continues at coordinate 28,703 of CAYMMT010000003.1, read as the reverse complement.
CCGCCGGGAAGCGACGGGACCCATATGCGGGCCATCTACGCGGAGGAGGTCTGGCCCCGGCTACGGGCGTTCAGGCCCGAACTCATTCTGATTTCGGCCGGGTTTGATGCGCACAGGGCCGATCCGTTGGCGGAACTCAATTGGGATGAGACAGATTTTGTGTGGTTGACCCGCGGGATCTGCGAAATTGCGCAAGAGGTCTGTGGTGGCCGTGTGGTCTCTGCACTCGAAGGCGGCTATGACCTTGACGCGCTGGGTGCGTCGGTTGCGGCCCACGTGACAGCATTGATGGAGGCGGCGGCATGACCGACAAACCGATCGACGAGATGTCATTTGAGGAGGCGATGGCGGCGCTGGAACAGGTCGTCGAGCGACTCGACCGGGGGGATGTGCCGCTCGAAGACTCGATCGCACTCTATGAGCGCGGGGCGGCGTTGAAGGCGCGATGCGAGGCGAAGCTGAAAGACGCCGAGGAAAAAGTCGCCAAGCTGACGCTAAACTCTGACGGACAACCGGTGGGGACAGAGCCTCTCGATGCCGAGTGACGATCTGAAGGCGGCACTCGCGGAAACGGCGACATTCATCGAACTCCGCGTAGCCGCGGCGGTGGCGGCCCTGCCCGGCAGGGTGCCGGAGGCGATGCAGTACGCCGTTCGCGGCGGCAAGGCCCTGCGTGGGTTCCTCGTTCTGGAAGGCGCGGCACTCCATGATGTCAGCCAGACAAGGGCCGGGCCAGCAGCAGCGGCGATCGAGTGCCTCCATGCCTACAGTCTGGTTCACGACGACTTGCCGTGCATGGATGATGATGACCTAAGGCGGGGTCTGCCAACGGTGCACCGAAAGTGGGACGAGGCAACCGCGGTCCTGACCGGCGACGCGCTGCAGGCGCTGGCGTTCGAGAAAGTGTCTCAGACGGTGTGTTCGCCGAAGGCACGGGTGGCGCTGGTGCTGAGCCTCGCCCGGGCCGCTGGCGTCCGCGGAATGGTCGGCGGACAAGCGTTGGACATGGCGGCGGAAGCGTCGGTTGAGCCTCTCACACTCTCGCAGGTCGAGGCATTGCAGCGGGGTAAGACCGGGGCGTTGTTGACATGGGCCGCGACCGCCGGCGCGCGCATGGCAGAGGCCGATGTCACCCCGTTTGAGCGCTATGGCGAAAAACTGGGTTTGGCCTTCCAGATCTGGGACGACGTTCTGGATGTGGAAGGGTCGGCCGAGGACATGGGAAAGGCCGTCGGAAAGGATGCCGATCGCGGCAAGGCGACGTTTGTGTCACTGCTCGGCATCGATGAGGCGAAGCGCCGCGCCAATACGCTGATTTCGGAAGCCTGTGATGCGCTATCTTCTTTCGGTGACAAGGCCGGGCGGTTGCAGGATGTGGCCCGCTTCGTTATCGCCCGGCGGAGCTGAAAGCGACAGATATGACCGACCGACCACAAACCCCGTTGCTTGACCGCGTGCATTTGCCGGCCGATCTGCGGGCGCTGAGTGACCCGGACCTGCGCCGGGTCGCGGATGAGCTGCGTCAGGCGACGATCCATGCCGTCAGCCAGACCGGCGGGCATCTGGGTGCCGGATTGGGCGTCGTGGAGCTGACAGTCGCGATCCACGCGGTGTTCGACACCCCCCGGGACAAGCTGATCTGGGACGTTTCGCACCAGTGCTACCCGCACAAGATCCTGACCGGACGACGGGATCGGATCACGACGCTCCGGCAAAAGGATGGACTCAGCGGCTTTACCAAGAGATCGGAGAGCCCCTACGATCCGTTCGGCGCCGCGCATTCCTCGACCTCGATCAGCGCGGCTTTGGGGTTCAGGACAGCCGCCGACCTTGGCGGCGATCCGGGCGATGCGATTGCAGTGATCGGCGATGGGGCGCTGTCAGCCGGGATGGCATACGAAGCGCTCAACCATGCGGGGCATAAAGGGCGCCGCCTGATCGTAATCCTGAACGACAACGAGATGTCGATCGCTCCGCCCGTGGGTGCGATGTCGTCCTATCTGTCGCGGCTCTACGCGGGCGCTCCGTTCCAGGAAATGAAGGACATCGCGAAGGGGGCATTGAGCTTCCTGCCGCCCCCTCTGGCCGAAGGGGCCCGGCGGGCCAAGGATATGGTCAAGCACATGACGGTGGGCGGGACGCTCTTCGAAGAATTGGGCTTTGACTATGTCGGGCCGATCGACGGACACGACATGGAGCAGATCCTGGCGGTGCTGCGAACCGTCAAGGCGCGGGCCAGGCAGCCGATCTTGATCCACGCAATCACCAAGAAGGGCAAAGGTTACCATCCTGCCGAGATTGCTCTCGACAAGGGCCACGGCGTCGGCAGGTTCGACCCAGTCACCGGTGAACAGAAAAAGGCCGTGTCGAACGCGCCAAGCTACACGAGCGTTTTTGCCGACACCCTTGTGAAACTGGCGGAAACGGACCCGAAGATCGTCGCCGTGACCGCCGCGATGCCGGACGGAACCGGCCTGAAGCGCTTCATGGAGCGCTATACCTCGCGCTGTTTTGACGTGGGCATCGCCGAACAGCATGCTGTTACCTTTTCCGCAGGCATGGCCGCGGGGGGAATGAAGCCATTTTGTGCGATCTACTCCACGTTCCTGCAGCGCGGTTATGATCAGGTCGTTCATGATGTGGCGATCCAACGGTTGCCCGTACGTTTCGCTATCGATCGCGCGGGCCTCGTAGGGGCCGACGGCGCCACCCATGCGGGGAGCTTTGACATTGCCTACCTTGCGAATTTGCCGGGGTTCGTGGTGATGGCCGCGGCGGATGAGGCCGAGTTGGTACGGATGGTAGCGACCGCAGCAGCGCATGACGAAGGTCCAATCGCCTTCCGGTTCCCAAGGGGGGAAGGCGTGGGTGTGGACATGCCGGAGACGCGCGAGGTGCTGGAGATCGGAAAGGGGCGGATCGTTCGGGAAGGTTCCGGCGTTGCGCTCCTGTCCTTTGGAACGCGGCTGTCAGAAGCTGTGGCAGCAGCGGAGGCGCTTGAGGCCAGAGGCATCAATCCCACCGTGGCGGACGCGCGATTTGCCAAGCCACTGGATACCGGTCTGATCGACGATCTGGTCGCCCGGCATGATGCCTTGATCACGCTGGAGGAAGGCGCCGTTGGCGGTTTTGGCTCTCACGTGGCACAGTATCTGGCCGAGGCCGGGGCCTTTGACAACGGCCTGAAATTCCGATCCATGGTTCTGCCCGATATCTTCATTGATCAGGCATCGCCCAAGGACATGTACGCCGTTGCGGGCCTGAACGCCGACGATATCGAAGCCAAGGTCCTGAGCGTCCTTGGCGTCGAAACCCTGACAAAGCGGGCATGACGCCACGGCTGATCTTTCGCTGGATCGTGTTCCTGCTGGCCGCGTTCTACTGCGTCCGCACCGTCATCTTCAGTGAATACGACGGTTTTGCCGGGCCGTTTCGGTTCCTGACGGTCTGGGCCCTGTTCGCCTCCTTCTATTGTGCCAGCCGCATGATCGCGCGGGAAGAAGGACGGACGGAACGGCGCTGGGATGGATTGGTGTCCGCGACGGCGGTTCTGAACGGAATGGTCGTCTACCTGTTCTGGAGCCTCTATTTCAACGACCCAGAGAGCGTGACGCGGGACGGGTCGCTGCAGAACTGGTGGCTGGAGTACTACCTTCACCTGATCGGCCCGGCGCTTCAGTGGATCGACGCCCTGTTCATCCACCGCAGTTTTCGAACCTTGCAGTCCGGAGCGGCATGGTTGGCAGGGATCGTGCTGGCGTGGATCGCCTGGATCGAACTGGTCATTCAACCCCTCAGTTCGACCCCGACGGGGGACGTCACAAGTGGACTGCCCTACCGGTTTCTCAACAACATGGAATTGGCCGACAGGGTGCCGTTCTACGCCGCCAACCTCGCGGCGGGACTTGGTCTTCTGCTTGTGCTGGCAAGCTTTGCCTGGCTGGTGCGCTGGCGCTTTGGAACTGGATCGGCGCCCTAACGGGCCTTGTGTCTCTGGGCTTCATTCAGGTGCAATTCGATCGCTTCGAGCCGCGCCAACACCTCGTCGCGGTAGGCGTCGGTGGCGCTGTTGGCTTCTTCGGCGTGAGCTTCCTGCATGGAGTTCACGATCAGACCGACAAGAAGGTTCACGACAGCAAAGGTCGTCAGCATGATGAATGGCACGAAGAAAACCCAGGCGTAGGGGTACACCTCGAGCACCGGGCGGACGATCCCCATCGACCAGCTTTCCAGCGTCATGATCTGGAACAGGGAGTAGAGGCTATGGCCCAGCGTGCCGAACCAGAGTTCGAAATTTGCGGCTTGTTCGGGCGTACAGGCCGGGCAGGCCCCGCCAAACAACTTCGTCGCCATGACCGCACCGATGTAGAAGATGATCCCCATCAGCAGGAACACACTGGCCATTCCGGGCAGCGCGGTGACAAAGCCTTCGACCACACGACGCAGGCGCGGCGCCACCGAAACAACCCGCAGCAATCGCAGGATTCGCAGCGCGCGCAGGACGGAAACGCCCTGACCGGCCGGGATCAGCGCGACAGCGACGATCCCGAAGTCGAAGAGGTTCCAGCCCGATCGAAAGAAAGCGCTCCGATAGGCAAAGATCTTCAACGCGAGTTCGCCGACGAAGATAGCAAGGCAAATTGAATCCAGCGCGCGTATCAGCGGGCCAACCGTCGCCATGACGGTGTCAGACGTTTCAAATCCGAGGACCACCGCGTTGAACAGGATGACCAAAAGGATGCCATTGCGGACCCAGTCGTTCTCCAGAAATCTCGTAGCCTTGGCTCTTGGCGGCATGTCGCTCCCTCTTTTGGGTGACGATATGGGCCCGATGCCGCATCGCGGCAAGGGCTCAGGCCTCCAACGCCAAAAGCGCACTCAGTCCAGAGCGATAGTCGGGATAGAGGAGGTCGACGCCAAGCTCGTCCTTGATCCGGTCATTCCGGACTTTCTTTGACTCGGCATAAAAGCTCCGGGCCATCGGGGACAATTCGGCGGAGTCGAAATCCTCGGCCGGCGGGACGGGCAGGCCAAGCAATTCGGCGGCATGGGCGATGACGTCTTGCGGCGGGGCAGGGTCATTGTCGCAGACATTGTAGGCACGACCCGGGTTAGGCCGATCGATGGAAGCCGTGAGCACCTGGGCGATATCGTCGACATGAATACGGGAAAACACCTGGCCGGGCTTGATGATCCGACGGGCGGTGCCGTTGCGGACCTTGGCAAAGGGTCCGCGGCCGGGGCCATAGATCCCGGCCAGTCGAAAGATGTGAATCGGAAGGTCCAGTTGCTGCCATGCCGCTTCCGCTGCAACACGGTGTTGGCCGCGGGTTGTCGCGGGCCTCAATTGCGTCTCCTCGTCAACCCAGCCCCCATCATGATCACCGTAAACACCGGTCGTGGAGAGGTATCCCACCCAGTCAAACCGACCGCGCCGTGCGGCAATTGCGGGACCCAGCGCATTGAGCACCGGGTCGCCCTCAGCGCCCGGGGCCACGGAGGTCAAGATATGGGTCGCCTCATCAAGGGCGCGGAGCAGGTCTGATCCGGGCCAGAGGAGCGGCTCGATACCCGAGTCCTCTAGCCGGGCTACCCCCTCCTGTGACCGCGAGGTGCCAATGATGCGCCAGCCCCGCGGCAGCAGAAGCCGGGCCAGTGCACGGGCCGTGTAACCGTGGCCGAAGGATAGGAGCGTAGGCATTGCCCTTTCGTGAGCCAGGGCGCCCGGATTGGCAAGCGGTCGCACACGGGGTGCCGGCGGCTTGCGCTCGCGACAGGGTTTCGATTATCTGCGCCGATGAAAACCCTAGCATCACGATATCAAATTGGCGGCGCGTCGACATGAGCCTCGCCCCCTCCTCGATTCTGTCGCCGTCGGTCCCACCAGCTGAAACATTCGAAGATCCGACCGCTGCGGTCGAGCGGCTGACATCGCTGTACACGATTGCCACGCGATTCCTGTGCGAACAGTTTGTCGATACACTGGCCAACGGTCGGCCCAAGGGGTTCGTGCGAGCCTTTTATCCGGAAGTTCGCTTTACCACGACGAGCTATGCCGCCGTCGACAGCCGCCTCAGTTTTGGCCACGTGTCGCAGCCTGGGACTTACGCCACAACGATCACGCGGCCTGATCTCTTTGCGCATTACCTGAAACAGCAGATTGGCCTCATTCTGCAGAACCATGGCGGACAAGTGACCGTCAGCGCATCTTCGACGCCAATTCCGGTCCATTTCGCGGTCGCAAATGATCCGTTCCTGTCCGTGCCGCAGGAAGGCGCGATGGATTTCCCGCTTCGCGACGTTTTCGACGTGCCGGATCTGTCGAGCACCCACGATGATATCGTCAACGGAACCGGGTTTACCTATCCCGATGGCGCCATGCCCCTCGCGCCCTTCACCGCGCAGCGGGTCGACTACTCGCTGGCCCGGCTGGCGCACTACACAGCGACGGCGGCCGAGCATTTCCAGAACCACGTGCTGTTCACGAACTACCAGTTCTATGTCGAGGAATTCGAGGCCTTCGCACGGACCCAACTCGCCGATGACGAAAGTGGCTACACGTCGTTTGTGGGCCCGGGCAATGACGAGATCACTGATCACGCAGCGCCAATGAACACGCCGACCAAACTGCCTCAGATGCCAAGCTATCACCTCAAGCGCGCCGATGGCGGGGGCATCACGCTGGTCAACATCGGGGTCGGGCCGTCGAACGCGAAGACGGCGACAGACCATATTGCCGTACTCAGGCCCCATGCCTGGCTGATGGTGGGACACTGCGCCGGTCTCAGGAATTCACAACGACTGGGGGATTTCGTCCTTGCCCATGGTTACCTCCGGGAAGACCACGTGCTGGACGACGATCTGCCGGTGTGGATGCCAATACCGGCCCTTGCCGAAATCCAGATCGCGTTGGAAACCGCTGTCGCGCAGGTGACGGAACTGGAGGGCTACGAACTCAAGCGCATCATGCGGACGGGGACTGTCGCCACGATTGACAACCGCAACTGGGAGCTGCGCGAGCATACCGGCCCGGTTCAGCGGCTTTCTCAGTCGAGGGCCATTGGACTCGACATGGAAAGCGCGACGATTGCGGCCAACGGATTCCGGTTTCGGGTGCCCTACGGGACGCTGCTTTGCGTATCAGACAAACCGCTCCACGGAGAGCTGAAGCTGCCCGGAATGGCCTCGAATTTCTACAAGACACAGGTCTCCCGACACCTGATGATAGGCGTTCGCGCGATGGAAATCCTCCGGGGCATGCCTCTGGAGCGAATCCATTCTCGGAAGCTGCGAAGTTTCGAAGAGACCGCTTTCCTGTGATCCGATGGGGCCGAACGGCGGTTTTTCGTCGAAAAAGCGCTGTTTTCCACTGTTTTTTGGGCCACAAGTTGTTGTGGGAGGTCACAACATAGCGTTAAATGCTGGAACATGAGGCCCAAGATCGGGCGAACGAGGAGACAATACATGGCCAAACCCATGACCAAGACCCAGCTTGTGGCCGCGCTTGCCGAGGAGATGGGCACCGACAAGAAATCTGCCAGTGCCGCGCTCGACGCCGTCACCGGGATTATCACCAAGGAAGTCAGCGGCGGCGGTGCCGTGACCCTTCCCGGCGTCGGCAAGATCTATTGCCGTGAGCGCCCCGAGCGCATGGTGCGCAACCCGGCCACCGGCGAGCAGATCAAGAAAGAGGCCGACAAGGTGGTGAAAATGACCATCGCCAAGGCGCTCAAGGACAGCGTGAACAGCTGATCCGAGAATTTGGCTGATCCAGGGGGGCTGCCGCTTCGGTGGCCCTTTTTCATTGCGGGGGAGGCCCGTTGGGGCCTTTGGCATTGCACCTCTTCTCCCCGCTATCTGTTCGTGTTCTCACCTCCAAGAACGCTGGCCCAGGCGGATATCGAAAGTGCGCGATTTGGCGAATTCGAGCGGGAAGGTAGATGCACTGTCGATCGGGGCAGGTGTCGCCTTTGCCATGATGTGGGCGTCTGCCTTCACCTCCGCTCGCGTGATCGTGCACTATGCGCCGCCCTTGACCACCCTGTCGGTTCGGTTCCTTGTTTCCGGTCTTCTGGGTGTCGGGTTGGCTTGGGCGCTAGGCCAAAGCTGGCGCCTCACGCGACGACAGTGGTTCGCAACGGCGATCTTTGGCCTTTGCCAGAACGCTTTGTATCTCGGACTGAATTTTGTCGCCATGCAGTCGGTCGAAGCATCGCTGGCCGCGATTATCGCGTCGTCGATGCCGCTTATCGTGGCGATCGCGGGATGGGGACTGTCCTCGGAGAGGCTCGGCTGGTTTGGCGCGGCGGGCCTTCTCGCCGGGATCAGCGGCGTCGCCCTGATTATGGGCACGCGTCTGTCAGGTGGGGCCGATGTGGTTGGGGTCGTATTGTGCCTCCTCGGTGTCCTTTCTCTCGCCACGGCAACCTTGTTCGTACAGGGTGCGTCTTCCGGCGGAAATTTCCTCATGGTGGTGGGATTGCAGATGCTTGTTGGCGCCATGGCACTCGGAATCGTGGGCGTGGCCAGTGAAGAAATGGTTGTGGACTGGACGTGGCAGTTGGTCGTTGCATTCATCTACACCACCCTCGTGCCTGGCCTGCTGGCGACGCTCACCTGGTTTTGGCTCGTCAATCGTGTGGGGGCTGTGCGAGCAGCCGTATTTCACTTCTTGACACCGTTTTTCGGCGTCCTTGTTGCCGCCATCTTGCTTGGTGAAGCTATTCGGGGCGAAGATCTTCTGGGTGTCTCTATCATCACGCTTGGCATCCTCGCGGTTCAATTGACGAAACAAAGGGCAGCGTAGCCGGCACCAGCCTGTATCGAACCCGGAAACCTTCGATCAAATCAGGACCGCATGCGACCTCGGCGCCTCGTGACAGCAATTCGCTCCATCCCCGCTGCCCTGATACGACATTTCAACTATTCGATTTTTTGAAGACCGGGCAGTAGAGGTTGTGTCTCCGATGTCAGCAGAGGACCGAGCCGTATCGTCATATCACGAATTCAACGTGGTGCGTCGCGACCGGAGTTGGAAGATGACCAGGCGTTGACGACCGGAGCGTTCGCGACCGTTGCTCTGTGACGGCGGCGGGACTGGCGGCGAGCCCCGAGTGGTGCACCTGATTCTACATCAGTTCTGGTTACTGCCCATTGCTAGAGACGCA
>CAYMMT010000003.1:16873-19436 GCA_964391555.1 uncultured Rhodobacterales bacterium | reverse complement strand
CCTTCTTCCGGTCGGAGGCATGCTGTTCTGACGGATTCCAAGTATACTCCGTCTGATGCCCGATCCAAAGACACCAGCCCGTCGGCATGGCCTGATTTGGCGATATTTTTCATCAGTCGGTGCAAGCAATCAATCGCCTGCCTCAAACGATCGACATCTTGCATCAGCTCTGTCGACAGCTTGGCCGCCAACTCCGGGTGCAGAAAAAGATCACCAATATGGTCATCAATTCTCGTTGCGACGGACGTCAGTCGACCGAGCTCATTTCCTGTATTGGATATAATCTCCGACAACGGGATGAAAGAATCGTCGATTGACTTTTTGTCCCTCATAGCGGCCCAACAACCCTCTCAATGCACGATTTCATCCCTTGCGTGGTAAATGGCTTCTTCAAATAATTGTTCATTCCCAACTGGTTACCCTGAGTAATCACCGCAGGATCAGCAGTACCTGTTATGAGAATAAAGCCAATCTTTTGTGTTGTTTTGAATTTTCGCAGTGACGCCAGAAGCTGCAATCCATTCGCCCCCGGCATATTATAGTCCGAGATAACGAGGTGAACCGGTTTACTCGCAAGCTTCTTGAAGGCATCGTTCCCATCGGCCGCGTAGTCGACGTGACTTACACCCAACTCCTCCAATGCATTGACGATAAGACCGCGACTTGTCGACATGTCATCGACAACCATCACATGTAGTTTCTCTTTCAGGCCCATAGTCGCTCCTGTCTCAGGTACTGCCTAACGTCCTCAGCGACGCACATATTTCGTAACGCCATCACTTTGGAGCAATTCCTCCGCTGGCCCGGTTACCCGTTCTGAATGACCGACAAACAGATGACCTCCGCCCCGAAGAAGTCTCGCAAACCGAGGCCATAACTTGGCTTGAGTTGCCGGATCAAAGTAGATGACGGTATTTCGGCAGAATATGATGTCAAATGGACCGCTCACTGGCCAGTCGTGCATGAGATTCAATTCAGCAAATGTTATGAGTGACTGCACATTTTCCTGAACTTTGTAGTTATTTGGCTTTTCGGGAATCGGGCAAAGCCAGGATCCGATTTGTTCGGTGGATAGCCCATTATCGGCAGGATATTCATATATCCCGGACTTGCCTTTCGCTATCATGACCGGATCGATATCTGTCGCCAGGATACGCACGTCATGTTCGCAGGCATTTGGCATCACCTGAAGAAAGGTCATCGCAATACTGCATGGCTCCTGCCCCGATGAGCAACCCGCAGACCAAATACGAACCCGACCGCCTCTGCGTGCAACTTCAGCAAGAGGAGGCAAAACCGAATTTTGCAGTTCTCGAAAGTGATGTGGTTCTCGAAAAAAACGGGTCACGTTCGTCGTCAAAAGGGACACCATATGCCGAAACTCGTCAGCTCCATCCGGACCATCCAGATGATGACAATACTCGGCAAAGCCTGGAAGTGACAGGTCCCTGAGCCGCCGACCCAGACGCGACACCATGAGGCTGCGTTTGCTTTCGTTCAACTTGATCCCAGTTTCGTCCCGCAGCAGTTTGGACAGCCGCTCGAATGAAGCGTTATCAATCGCTGGCAAAGCGCAACCGGATGAAGTAGCTAATTCAGGCAAGATCGGATCCCAAGATTGTCGAAAGTTCCATTTTGCGAATCATTCGCTCCTCGATAAGCAGAACACCGGATATGAATCGGCGCACCGTTTCGTCAATCATGTCGGGTATGGGATGAATATCTGTTTCTGAAACGGTAAGAATGTCAGAAACGAGCTCGGCGAGCAGACCAATGGTCTGTTCACCCAAGACGGTGATGATGATGACATGTCTCGGACTTGGGTCGGTGGCTCCGAGTCCCAGTCTCTCAGAAAGATCAACCACCGGCACAACCGAGCCGCGCAGATTGATCACCCCTTTTACGTAGGGCTGAGCGTGCGGCAGTACCGTGGTCTTGGTCCACCCGCGGATCTCCCTGACCGACTTGAGATCAAAACAGAAATCCTGATTTGCGACACGGAAGGCGACAACCTCCAGATTGGATTTCTTTGTTTCAAATGCGAGATCTTCCATTCTTACACCGCCATCTTCATGTTGGAATCACCGGTTTGTTTTGCACCAGATCCCCGGACGATGTTATCCGGATCAAGGATGAGTGCTATACGGCCGTCGCCCAGAATTGTGGCTGCAGCAATTCCTTCGACCTGATGATAATTGGTCTCAAGACTCTTGATGACGACTTGGCGTTGATCTTGGATTTCATCAACGACAAGCCCGTATCGAAGGTGGTCGTCGGATTCGATAAGAAGTAGGATGTGAGATTCAAGATCTTTGGGTTCCGAGCGAAATCCAAAAAAAGCCCCCACGTCGATTATCGGGATTAGCATGTCCCGGCTTCGAACCACGCGTCCACCAGAGCCAATATCTTGTATCGCCGCGGTGCGTGGCTGAAGTGTCTCTTGGATCGCGGATATCGGAACGACCATCGTTTGGCCAGCAACGTTGATGACCATTCCTTCAAGCACCGCCAGCGTCAATGGCAGACTGATGGAGAACGTCGTTCCTTCTCCCGGATCAGAATG
>CAYMMT010000003.1:13120-16773 GCA_964391555.1 uncultured Rhodobacterales bacterium | reverse complement strand
ACTCTCCCGGAACGGTGGGCCGCAGAAAGACTGACCGTGCCTTCAGCCATCTTTCCAACAGAAGTGCGTCCATTGGTGTCTTCGAGCCCGTGATCGACGGCATTGCGGATCATGTGTGTCAAGGGGTCGACAAGTCGTTCAAGAACAGTTTTGTCAACTTCAGTGTATTCCCCATGGGTAACAAGTCGGACCTTCTTGCCGGTCGCGGTGGCGGCTTCCCTCACGATTCTCGCCATCCGCTGAAACATCGGCTTCACCGGCTGAGCGCGGATTGACATAACGCCTTCCTGAATTTCTCCGGCCAAAGACTTGAGACTTTCGAACCCGACCGAAATATCGCTCTCCAATGATGCACCCAAGTCAGAAATTGACTGAGCCAACATCGCTTCCTTTATGACCAGTTCGCCAACCAGGTTAATGAGTCTGTCGATCTTCTCGAGGTCAACTCGAATTGTGCCACCCGCAGGCTTGCGATCGACGGGTATCGTGATGTTTTGCTCCGATTGTGGGTCCTTGAGCTTGGCTGGCAACGACTCTGCAGAGAGTTGGTTGTGGTCTTCTGCCTGTTCGGGCGCCATAAGCGCCGTGATTTCAGTGGCCGACGGCAGAAGTGTGTCCGGTAATTCCAGATGTTCCGGCCCCTTGACCGCATCGCCGATCTCTTCGAATTCGACCAGAAGATCGCAGTCGTCTTCAACGAATTCGAACACCTCAAGTATCTCGCTGCGATCAGCTTCGCCGCTATAGGACAATTCCCACCGAATGGAACAATCCTCCGGATTGAGCTCGTCGAGATCCGGAACCGAACTGAGGTCGGCTTTTACGTCGACGGCTCCTGTTCGCCCGAGCACGAGAAACAGAATGGCTGGATCGCTCCCCGACAGGAAAAGGCCAGGCCGTGCCGCAAAGCTGATCTTTATGGCGTCATGGTCAACAGGTAAATCCAGATCCCCAAGTTCCAAAGCAATCGGCTCAAAATCCGGTTCCTCTTCGTCCACTTCGATTGATGATATCCCCAGCATTTCATCGAGCTGGGTCCTGAGAACTCCACTTCGCGAATTGGGTGTTTCATCGCTCGCTCGGGCAGCACTGACGAGATCAGCCAGGTTGTCACCACATTGCTGGAACAATTCCAGCAAATCCCGATTCAGCATCTGTTTGCCTGATCTCACTCGATCGAGGGAGGTTTCAAAGTGATGCGCAAAACCGACCAGATCATTCAGCCCAAAGGCTCCGGCGCCGCCCTTGATCGAATGCACGGCACGGAAGATCGCGTGCATTGTCTCTTCGTCATGGTTTTGACTGGCCATCTGGTCAAAACCGTCGTGCATGGCTTCAAGAAGTTCTTCGCACTCCTCGAAGAAAGAGACGCGAAATTCGTCCTTGTCCATTTCAATTCTTTCCTTCTGCTGCTGTCACCCGCTCAATGGCCCAGACCAACTTTTCCTCGTCAAATGGTTTTACAATCCAACCCGTTGCACCCGCCGATTTGGCGCGCGCCTTCATCTCGGGTGCACTTTCCGTCGTCAGCACCAAGATGGGGACAACTCTTTCGCGGGTCCGGTCCCTGGCCCCCTCAATGAAACCGAAACCGTCCAACCTGGGCATGTTGATGTCTGTAATGATGACATCGGGGTCCGATTGATCAAATCTGCGCAAGCCGTCCTCACCGTCCTCTGCAAGGTCGACCTCAAAACCTGCGGCGCTCAGTGTGGCATTAAGAAGATTTCTCATCGTGCGGGAATCATCGATTGCAAGAACTTTCAAACTCATGAGACGACCTCCTGACTCTCCGGAATACCGAGGGCTTCTGCATCGATGCCCAGTATTTCGGCACCCATTTTGAAGCCGTCACTCGGAGTCAGGACTTCAAATACGTGGCGATCCTTGCGCCATGTCTGGCAAGCGGAAACCAGAACCTGCAGTCCCAAGGCTCCTGCAAATACCACCTTGCTTGCATCTATCCGCACCGGGCCGCCACGCAGGTCACCCAAACGGTCAGCGAGCGCCGGTGCACTGGCTGTGTCCAAACGCGGCGGGAGGGTGAGATCACTGTCCATTTGCATTGTCCTGGTTGATCGGAACCGAAGCGACGTCAGTTCACTGGGTTCTGGCGGGCGATCGCAAAGGGCTGCTGGGTCTGTCGTCATCGGGGTCCCAATTCCAAATCTCAAAGGAGATGCTCCGCTCAACGGGGTACATCTGTCTGGTCACATCGCTCATACAAGCGACAGACTTTTCCACCCAGGTTTTGATTTGTTGCAGCATTATCATTGCTTTAGCGGATTGCTTCTCCATTTTTTGCTTTTGTTTCCGAACCCCAAAAAGCCCTCAAGGTGGCAACAGCCACCATCCGTCACGGCGCGACGCTAGGATCGATTCTGAAATTTTCGGTTAAGGAACGCCCGGTGCCTGAGGCTGAACGCGGCAATTCGCACCCGGACGAGTTCACCGTGCCATCATTTGGGCCTTGTTAACCCGATCTGTCTTAGCTGGCACCAAACCGGATTCGCCGCGGAGGATCATTGCCCGTCAGCGCTTCCTTAACACGCAGAATTCGTCTTTCGACCGCTAGCGCAGAGGCAAGAATGACCTGGAAGACTGTCGTCATCGGAGCATCCACCGGCGGGGTCGAAGCCTTGGCGGAAGTCCTGGGTTGCTTCCCATCCGATTGTCCGCCGACGCTTGTCGTTCAGCACATAAGCAAGGGGTTTCATGCTGCTCTTGCCGATCGCCTCGATCGAATGTGCTCTGCAAGAGTACTCCTGGCTGAACACCTCTCGATTGTACGACCGGGATTGATTCAGATCGCACCTGATCCCGAGACCCATTTGGTCCTTTCCCCCAATGGACAAAGATGTAACCTGATCGAGTCTCCCTCGGTGTCCGGTCATCGCCCGTCTGTCGACATGCTGTTCAATTCCGCTGCGCAATTGGGTCGCGGGGCCGTGGGGGTCCTCTTGACTGGAATGGGCCGGGACGGTGCGAACGGGATGCTCAAGATCCGGCAGTCCGGCGGCAGGACTATCGCTCAGGATCAAAAGAGCTCTGTCGTTTACGGCATGCCGCGAATTGCTGAGGAAATTGGCGCTGTATCGCAACAGCTTCCGCTTCATCTGATCGGCCCGACCATCCTCAAGGTCGCAAGTGGCGAGGAAAGGGCTTCTGGACATGCATAACCATCGTGAGAACGTTATCCATGTCATACAGGGTCAATTCAAGGTCTCGGCTCGACCAGGCGATGTGATGACAACAGTTCTTGGATCATGCATTGCTGCATGTCTATTCGATCCGGTTGCCAAGATCGGAGGAATGAATCATTTTCTCCTACCCGGTAGCGACCCCGATTCAACAAGCAATGTGAAGTATGGCGCGCATTCGATGGAGCAATTGATAAATGCCATGCTGCAGGCCGGTGCGCAACGCTCCAGAATTGAGGCGCACCTCTTCGGAGGGGCCAATGTCGTCAGGGGCATTTCCAGAATTGGAGATGGGAACAGCATATTTGCAGAAGAGTTTGTAAGGCAGGAGGGCTTTACTTTATGCAGCAAGGATACTGGTGGAAATAGCGGACGCCGTGTTCGGTTTCATCCTTCGACAGGTCAAAGTCATGTCAGAACTCTTCACGAGAGCATCGCTTCCCTTCAAAGGAC
>CAYMMT010000003.1:0-13020 GCA_964391555.1 uncultured Rhodobacterales bacterium | reverse complement strand
CTGGCCCCGCTTCAGGCACGCCTTCTGACAAATATTCAAATTGGGCTCGGCATAGTCGCGATCAGCATTTTTTTCGGTATCTTGTTGGCAGGTCGATTTGTCAGAACACAGCGCACAGGCGACTTCATCTCCGCCGAAGTACCCGCTGTTGTGGAAGGAATTGAGAGCCCCACCCGAGGAAGTGCGGGTGAAATAGAGAATACGGCTCAGTTCCTCGGACAAGGGCCAAACGAACTTGCCACCAAGGTTGATTCACAGATAGCGCACGAGATCCCCCGAATGAACGGATACGAAGCGAAGGATGGCGATGCGCTGGTGATCCAGAGCCAGTTGGTCGATGAGATATCATCCGGACTGGCGAGACTTGCGAGAGGTGAATACGGCGCCGGAATATCCGGTTCACAAGACGCCTCACTTCCAGCCAACTACAGGCGCTTGCGGCGTGACTACAATTTGTTGCTTGAGAGAATGGGCGCGGCAGTCAAGGGAATCAAAGAGACAACAGGCAGCATGAAAGCTCAAGCGGTGGAGATCCAAAATGCGTCAATCAACATGGCGACACGAATGGAGTCCGAAGCGTCCGCATTGGTGGTGAGAGCCGCATCACTGAACGAATTGACCGAAAGCATTTCCGAAAGCAGCGAGAAAGCGAGTCAGGCCGAGAAGGCTGGCAAAGACAATCGCGACAGGGCGCAAATTGGCGTCAATGTGGTTCGAAATGCGATGGAGACCATGAATCTCGTGGAACGGAGCAGTGATAATGTCCGTCAAATTATTGGAGTGATCGATGACATTGCGTTCCAGACCAATCTTCTTGCGCTGAATGCGGGGGTCGAGGCTGCACGCGCAGGAGAGGCCGGGCGTGGCTTCGCGGTTGTGGCCTCGGAAGTTCGGTCTCTGGCGCAGCGGTCCTCTGAGTCGGCGAAAGCGATCAACGCCCTGATCTCTGACAGCGCGTCTCATGTCAGCGAGGGAAGCCGTCTGGTGCGCGAGACCGGAAGCCTGTTGGAGGGAATTCTGCAGAATACGCAAGGTGTTCAGGATCTCATGTCAGAGATTGCTGGTGACGCAAGACAACAGGCAGTCGGCATCCGGGCAATCAACAATGAGATTTTTGAGCTGGAATTGGCAAGCAAGCAGGACGCCGCCACGGCAGAACAGACCAACGCGGCCTTCACCGGTCTCAAGTCCACAATAGAAGACCTCGAAGCTCAGTTGCAGGAGTGGCATGGATCTGGCGGGAACAAGGCCGCAGCGGACGATACTCCCGTCAAGTCAGTGGAGGCAACAATTCCCGTGAAACAGCAGATTGACCGAGGCCCGCGATCAAACCTGGAAACCCGACATTCTGGAAATCGCGAGAAGAGTTCAAGAACCATTTCCGAGCCCAACACGACCGACAAGGCAGGTCAGCCGCTGACCCGCCGAACGTCCCCGCAAGGAACAAGATCCAAGGCGCTCGATCAGGAAACGGAGATCGAAGCGGCCATTCGAAAGACCAATCCGATTCCGAATGCCGCTGGATCGGAGTTTGACGGCTTCTGAGTGGGATCTGTAGATTTCGGCCTCACACCGAACTGACCCAAGAGCCAGCACAACCCGATCCCAAACCATGTTTGCGGTAACGCATTATCTTGATATCGCATATTCGAAATGGAAATCTCGAAACGGGAGATCGGCCAATGGCCATACGTGTGACGGTTTGGGGCGAAAACGTACATGAGCAGACAAACGCGGTGGTCCGAGGGCTGTACCCTGACGGGATGCACACGGCGATTGCCGCGTCGCTGACGGACGATCCCGAGATCACGACCGCGACAGCCACGCTACAGGACCCGGAACATGGCCTCTCCCAGGAACGCCTCGAGGAAACAGATGTCCTGATCTGGTGGGGGCACGCCGCCCACGGAGACGTCGACGATGCGATCGTCGATCGCATTTGCCGCCAAGTCTGGGCGGGCATGGGGTTCATTGCCTTGCACTCTGCGCACTTCTCCAAGCCGTTCAAACAACTGATGGGGACCCCCTGCAACTTGACGTGGCGCGAAGCCGGCGAGCGAGAGAGGATTTGGGCGACCACTATCAGCCATCCGATCACCGACGGCCTCACCGGACCCATCGAGTTGCCAAACGAGGAAATGTACGGCGAGCCATTTGCGGTTCCGGAGCCGATGGAGACGGTCTTTGTCAGCTGGTTCGAGGGGGGCGAGGTGTTCCGGTCGGGCCTGACCTGGCGCCGAGGGGCCGGAAACATTTTCTATTTTCGCCCCGGCCACGAGACCTACCCAACCTATTACGATGTCAATGTTCGCAGGGTGATCCGAAATGCGGTGCACTGGGCGCATAATCCGGCGCCCCGCTGGGCGGGTGTGGACGATGCGCCCAACGTGCCCGCAGAAAACGCACCGGAGCCGCTGACGGTGAAAGGTCCCCGTCTCCACGAAGACGGGCAGGACGGCTTTCGATGATGCCCCTTCGAATACTGATCTGCGGAACGGGCCTCATGGCGGGGCACCACGCGCGCGCCTTTGGCGCCATGCGGGGCGTGGAGATTGCGGCGGCCGTAGACATCGAAGCCGAGAGATTGTCCGCCTTTGCCGAGACCCATGGCATCGAGCGGCAGTTCACCTCGCTCGAAGAGGCGATAGCGTGGGGCGGTTTCGATGCCTCCAGCAACGCGACGCCCGACCCGGTCCACCACGCCACGACTCTGCCGCTGCTGGCTGCCGGCAAGCATGTTCTGTGCGAGAAACCGCTGGCAACCACCCCCGCCGACGCCGATGAGATGGCGCTGAAGGCAGACGCCGCCGGGATCGTCCACATGGTCAATCTGACTTACAGGAATGTCCCCGCGCTGAACGCCGCGCGGACCCTGGTCGCCGACGGTCACCTTGGCGACCTGCGCCATTTCGATGCGGCGTACCTTCAAAGCTGGCTCACTCAGCCGGCATGGGGGGATTGGCGGACAACGAACGCTTGGTTGTGGCGCCTGTCGACGAGCCATGGCTCCGCCGGGGTCCTCGGCGACGTCGGCGTTCATATCCTCGATTTTCTGACCTTCGCGGCCGGCGAGGACATAACCGAACTCTCGTGCCAATTGACGACCTTCGACAAGGCACCGGGCAACCGGATTGGAGACTACGATCTCGACGCGAATGATACGGCAACCATGCAGGCCCGGCTGTCCGGCGGTGCGGCAGGTGTCATTCATGCCAGCCGTTTTGCAACGGGGCACCTGAATGACCTGATGCTGTCCCTTCATGGCACCAAGGGCGCGCTCCAGATCAAGTACCGGAACGGGGTGGATGAACTGCATACCTGCATCGGCCCGGATGCGATGGAGGCCGCTCTCTGGACAGTCGAGGCACCGCCGGACGTTCCCACGAATTTCGAACGGTTTGTCGCCGCGGTGCGCCGTGGGACCGGCATCGACCCGGACTTCCATCGGGGTGCGGCGTTGCAACATCTCCTCGACCTGGCCCAGCGCTCTGATTCAGAAAAGGGGCGTCGACTTACCCTGTGAGTCGGGCGCATTGGCAACAGGTTCTGCCTCGCGATGCGACGCGGCCTTGTTCGCCGCCAAATCGCCGCAATGATGGAGCTTCATTGCGCAGCTTCAGCGGGAAAGGGACGTGGATGCAGTTCTCTGTGCGCTTTGAGAATACAATCGGCACTGAACTGGAAAGCGGACCTGTCCAGGTTGGCTGGTTTCTGAACACCGTCAAAAGTGGTGTCATCTACGACCCGCCCGAGCGTTTCCGCGGCGCGGACAAGAACAAGAGTCACGCAAAGAGCGCATCGCGCTGCCCCGCCGTGATCAACATGGAGAGCCGCTACTTCGTCATCAAATGTCCCTTCGACCTGAACCTTGAGTTCGTACGGGACAAGGAGGGCAAACCCGGGCTTCGAAACCTCAGCGGGGACAGGAGCAGCGTCCGCGCAAAAAAGCTGGGTGAGAAGGTGCACATGACGGCCGAGCCTGAGTGGCGATATCCGGGCGTGCCGACGATCCAGGTGGAGACACCCTATGTCTTCATCTCCGATGAACCGGTCTACGCAACCCAGATCAGCTGTTTCATGCACTACCAGCGCGACCCTTTGCCTGGAACGATCTTCGGGGGACGCTACCCCATCAACGTCTGGCCAAGGCCGCTCATGTGGGCATTCGAGTGGCACGATACAGAAAAACCCCTGCAGTTACGGCGCGGGGACCCGTGGTTCTATGTCGGACTGGAGACACTGCCACCAAATCGGTCTGTCGTTGTGACCGAGGTCGAACGGACGCCGCAATTGCTCGACTACATGGAGCACATTTCTGGCGCGGTGAACTATGTGAATCAAACCTTCTCGTTGTTCGAGGCGGCAGAGGCGCGGCGACCCAAGACGCTGGTGACCCCAGTGAACCGAGGTTGACCGGTGGCCGAACCGGGGAAGAGCAACCCGCTTGCGACGTTGCGGCAAAAAGCCGTGGCGGCGCACCGGGCCGGAGAGCTCGATGCGGCGCAGAAGCATTATGTCAGCTATCTGTCCCGATCGCCGGGTGATGCCGGGCTGTGGTCCAATCTCGGGGCGCTCTTTCGAACCATGGGCGAGCCCGAACAGGCAATCCGCGCCCACATGCGGGCCTATGCGATATCACCCAACGCCCCGGGAGTCCGGGGGAACTATGCCAATGCTCTCAGTGACATCGGTCGCTACCAGGAGGCCCTGGTTCTGCGGCACGAAATCCTTCGAGCCCAACCCGACGATGTGCAGCAGAAGGCCCTGATCGGCCGGGCTCTGCGGGGAATGGGCGACTACGACGCCTCGATCGACTTTTTGCAAGCTTCCCACGTGACCCATCCCGACGATGCAGAGATCGAATTGCAACTGGCCTTCAGCATGTTGGGCGCCGGGGAATACGAGGCCGGATTTCGTCACTACCAGTCCCGTTGGCGCACAGGCGAAATGAAGAGTGTGAAGGTCCCGTACCCACGGTGGGCCGGCGAGGACTTGAAAGGGAAGACGGTGCTGGTCATGCCCGAGCAAGGCTTCGGCGACGCCGTTCTGATGATGCGATTCCTGCCTGAGCTGAAAGAGCGGGGCGCAACCGTGGTTTGCTTGACGGAAAAACCGATGACCCGCCTCTTTGCGCAGGTGCCCGGCGCAGACGTGGTCGCTCATCAGATCAAGCCGTCGGACGATATCGACTATTTCATTCCCCTGATGGACTTGCCGCTCTTGGGGTTGAAGAACCCCGGTGACATTCCTCCGCCGACCCGCCTGTCCGTACCCGAAGACAGTTCGGAACGAGCGCGGGAGATTGTGCAGCCATACAAATCCGAGTTTCGGATCGGAGTGGTCTGGACCGGATCCACGACCTACAAGGGCAATGCCTTCCGGTCCTTCACACACAGGGAGTTTCTGCCGCTAGCCGAGATCCCGGAGGTGCAGCTGTTTTCGCTCTACAAGGGACCGATGCTTGAACAGTTCCACGCGGACGGCTCCGGAGCATTCCTGATAGACGCCGGCTCCTCCGACCGGGATTTTGCCGACTGCGCTGCCATGATGCAGGCGATGGACCTGATCATTACCTCCGATACTGCCACCGCACACATCGGCGGATCGCTCGGCATCCCGACGTGGGTGGTGCTGCATTGGGATCCGTTTTGGGTATATCGTCACGATGGCATGACAACGCCGTGGTATCCCTCGATGAGGTTGTTTCGACAGCAAAGTCCTCTGTGCTGGGAGGATGTCTTTGACGAGGTCCGGGCGGCGCTGGAAGAAGAGATCGAAGGGTAGATTATGGACGACATTCTTGTACCGGTTTCGCCGGGGGAACTGATCGACAAATTGACCATCCTCCGCATCAAATCCGAAAACATTCACGATCCGGCAAAGCTCGCCAACGTTCATCGAGAGATGGAACAACTCACCCGGGTTGCGGATGCAGCGCTTCCCTCGAGTGATGAACTGTCGCAGCTCTGGCAGGATCTCTACGATGTGAACTGTGACCTCTGGCAAGTCGAAGACGACATCCGCACGTTCGAACAACGTCGCGACTTCGGAGCGGGTTTCATCGGCCTCGCCCGGTCGGTCTATATCACCAACGACCGACGCGCTGAACTGAAGAAGCGCATCAATATGCTTCTGGGCTCCCGACTCGTGGAGGAGAAGAGCTATACCGACCATGGGCGTGGGGAATGACAATTGAGACCTGCATCAAGGCGGCCAAGGCAGAACTGGCAGCGGCCCAGACCGATATTCTTGATGCCCTGAACACCGAAAAGTCCAGACGTCGGGGGCCGCTGGTACAACGGCTTCACGAGGTCCGTCAGATGCTGTCCCCCGCCTATCGCTATACCTCACAGGCCGGCCAGGACGAGGTCGTGGACCGGTTGCTCGGGCGCAAGGTCAAGGGGGTGTTCCTGGATATTGGCGGATATGACGGGGTCACGGGGTCGAACACGCTCTTTCTGGAGGTGTTTCGCGGTTGGACGGGACTGCTGATTGAACCTGCGCCACCTCAGCTCGAGCTGGCCAGGGGTATCCGGCGGTGCAGGTGCCTTGGCGTCGCCGTTGCCCCCGAAGATGGGGAGGCAGAGTTTATCGAGGTGCAAGCCGGCCTGACACAGATGAGTGGCTTGTCAGCGACCTATGATCCCGGACTTCTCGACAGGGTTCGCGCCGACCCCCGCCACAAGGAAGTGTCTCATCTGGTGCCGACCCGGACACTGGAGAGTTTGATCGAGGAGGTGGGAACCACCGAGCCCGACCTCGTGTCGCTGGACATTGAAGGCGGAGAGTTGTCCGTTCTCGAGGCCTTCGACTTTGACACCTATCGCCCGCATCTCTGGTGCATCGAGAACAACCTGGCCAACCGATCCCTCCCGCTGCTCATGCGCAGGGCTGGGTATGATCTGGTCGAATTCTGCGGACCTGACGAAGTTTATCTAGATCGCAGGGTCGGTTAACCCTGTTCGCCCGGAATGCGGCGTTCGCGCCTGTTCTTTGCCGGTTTTCTGCCACAATTCACCGTTGAGATCGGCCTCGGGCAATTGGGGGCCACGTCATGTCGAATGAACAGCCAATCATCGTCAAGAAGATCAAGAAAGGTGGCGGCGATGGCCACCACGGCGGCGCCTGGAAGGTGGCCTACGCAGATTTCGTAACCGCCATGATGGCCTTCTTCATGCTGATGTGGCTTCTCAACGCGACAACGGAGCAGCAGCGCAAGGGGATTGCCGATTATTTCTCGCCCACGATCCCCATCAACCGGATTTCGGGCGGCGGGGACGGCGCATTTGGTGGCAATGACATTTTTTCTTCGGAGTCTCTCGCGCAGAGCGGCACGGGTGGCACCACAGACCAATCGGCGGCCAGTTTGTCGGATAACAACGGCGCCGCCGACCAAGCCGCAGCAGAGGTTGCCGTGCTGGAATCCGTAGAAGACGTGCTGATGGGCAAGGGCGGAGAGAGCCTTGTCTCCAATCAGGCCTTGCGACACGTCCTTACCAAACTCACGGACGAGGGTCTCATCATCGAGATCTTCGCCTTGCCGGGCGCCCCTCTGTTCGAACCCGACAGCACCACGCCGACCCCGGTCACCGAAGAGCTTGCCCTGATGTTCGCCCGCGTCTTTTCGGTCGTTGAAAACCAGGTCGCAGTCACCGGCTACACGCGGGCGCGCCCCATCATTCAGGCGGAAAATCCGGTTTGGGACCTGTCGGTCGGCCGGGCCCAGCGAATTCGGCAGATCATGGCAGGTGGCGGTTTTGACCCGGACCGCGTTCTGCGCGTGACCGGCTACGCAGACCGGCGGCCCGTGGCCCGGGATCCGCTGGCTGTACGAAACGACAGAATCGAAATCGTCCTCTTGCGGTCCGATCAGTGAGTGGACGGAGATCGTTCGGATTTGAAGAGTTAGGGTGACGTTAATCGGGAGCGCGTATCCGCATCAGGAACTCTTTTCTTCCTGACGCAGAAAGGCGCCAAAGATGACGATTTCTTCCTCGCTCAATGCCAGCGTTGCCGGGCTTGCGGCGAACGCCAGCAAACTTGCCACGATTTCCGACAACATCGCCAATTCGCAGACCTACGGGTACAAACGCGCAGTGGCCGATTTTCAGTCGCTGGTGATCGAGAGCGGCCAGGGAACCTATTCTGCCGGCGGCGTGCGCGTCACGACACAACGACTGATCGACCAGCGTGGGGCGCTTGTCACGACCAACAACGCAACCGACCTCGCGGTTCGGGGCCGTGGAATGCTCCCGGTCACGACGCAGGCGTCCATCGGTGTCGAGAATGGTGAGAATCCGATGTTTCTGACCACCACCGGGTCATTCCGATCCGATGAGCAGGGCTATCTGACCACCACAAGCGGCCTTGTTTTGCTCGGATGGCCAGCGGATACGGACGGCACGATCCCGACTTTCCCCCGCGATACCTCGGATGGTCTCGAACCCGTCCGGATCAGTTCGAACCAGTTTGCCGGCGAAGCGACAACCTTCATTGATCTGGCGGTCAACCTTCCCGCCACCGAAACAGTCGCTGGAGCCACCGGCGACGTTGAAGAACTGCGGATCGAGTATTTCGATAACCTCGGCAAGTCGCAAAGCATCTCCGTGACGTTCACTCCAACCGTTCCGGCCACCGGCGAATCGAATACCTGGACGATGGAGATGACCGACAGCGCCTCAGGGGTTGTTGGCGATTACACTCTGGTCTTTGACGACACGCGCGGGGCCGGCGGCACGCTATTGTCGGTTACGGACAATCTGGGAACCGCGCCCTATGATTCGGCAACCGGCGATCTCGATATCACCGTTGCCGGCGGGCCGATTACCGTAAACATTGGCGCCCTGGGCAGTGCAACGGGGCTGACACAGTTGTCTGACGCCTTTACGCCCGTATCGATCCAGAAGAACGGCACTCCGGTCGGCAACATGACGTCGATCGAAATCGACGAAAACGGCTATGTCAGCGCCTACTTTGACACCGGAATCAATCGGGTCGTTTACCAGATCCCCCTGATCGATGTGCAGAACGTCAACGGAATGAGGGCGTTGGACCATCAGACCTATCAAACCACCCCGGAGAGCGGAAATTTCTTCCTGTGGGATGCTGGTGACGGGCCGACCGGAGATATCATCAGCTATGCCCGGGAGGAATCTGCCACCGATGTGGCAGGTGAATTGACCCAACTCATCACCACCCAACGCGCTTATTCCTCAAACGCAAAGGTCATCCAGACCGTTGATGAGATGTTGCAGGAAACCACCAATATCAAACGCTGATACCAACGCGCCCGGCTTGGCGCCGAAGGATTGATCCATGAGTATCTCTCACGCCCTGTCCAACGCCCTGTCAGGGCTCACCGCCGCCTCTCGCGGGGCGGAGGTTGTCGCGGCAAACGTCGCCAACGCCAACACCGAGGGGTATGGTCGTCGGCGCCTTGACTTGACGTCGCAACAGGTCGGTGGTCGCGGCGCCGGGGTTCAAATCGACGGGATCACGCGGATCGTTGATCGGAATATCCTGAGTGAGAGACGCCTCGCGGAGGCGACCCTGTCCCGGGATGACCGGTTGGCCGGCGCCCTGCGGCAACTTGAGGCGCTCTATGGCGGCGTTGGAAGCGAAATGGGTCTCGAGGCCAGACTGACCGCTTTGGAACAGGCCTTGGTGTCCTCTTCTTCCGACCCGGCGTCCGAAGTGCGCCTCCGTTCGGTTCTGGATCGACTTGGCGACCTCAGCGATTCACTGAACAGCGCCAGCGACGGTATTCAACAAATGCGCCTCGATGCGGAAGAGCAGATCGCGTCGGATGTCGACCTGCTGAACCGGTCGCTGCAACAGGTTCAACTGTTGAACTCCGACATCTCGCGCATGCTGAACATCGGCCAGGATCCATCGGGACTCATGGATCAGCGCCAGAAAGTGATCGATACGATCTCGAACATCGTGCCGGTCCGCGAAATGCGCCGGGACGGCGGTCTCGTGGCGCTGATGACAACGTCTGGCCAGATGCTGATTGATGGCCCCGCCGCGGAAATAGGTTTCGAACGCCGTAATAGCATCACGCCTGACATGACCCTGACGTCAGGCGGCCTCGTTGGTTTGACCATCTACGGAAATCCAGTTGCGGGATCGACGGGGGCCGGGCGCCTGAGCGGCGGATCCCTCGGCGCTGCCTTCGCTCTCCGGGACGAGTTGCTGGTCGACGCGCAGACCGAACTCGACAACATAGCGGCGGACTTGGCCTTGAGGTTCCAGGACAGCGCTGTCGATCCAACCGTTGTTGCCGGCGCGCTAGGCCTTCTGACCGATGCCGGGGCCGAGGTCGACCCCAGCGATATCGTTGGCCTCTCCGCCCGCATCGCCGTCAATGCCGCGGTGGATCCGGACACCGGCGGCGACCTCTGGCGACTCCGCGATGGAGTCGCGGCAACAGCGCAAGGCCCTGCAGGCCGGTCCGATCAGTTGGTCGCGTGGAGCGACGCCCTGTCCGCTCTGCGAGCCGACACCAGCGGCGTTTCAAGAAGCGCAGCGGGCCATGTCGGAGTCCTTGTGACAAGTCTGGCCTCAGACCGGCTTTCAGCCGACGACGACGTCGCCTTTGCTACCGCTCGCTGGGAAACCGTCAGGCAAGCGCAGCTCGCCGACGGTGTGGATACCGACTACGAAATGCAGATGCTGCTGCGGATCGAAGAGTCCTACTCCGCCAACGCCCGGGTCATGGAAACGATCAACGTCCTCATGCGAGAATTGCTGGAGATCTAAGCCATGCCGATGACAACCCTCGGGGATCTCTCCCAACTGTTCCAGACCCAACGGGACAATGTGACACTCCGCATGCGGCTCGATACTCTCACGCGAGAACTATCAACTGGCCAGAAGTCCGATCTCACCCGCAGCCTCGGCAGCGACAGCGGGCGTTTCGCACATATTGACCGCCGACTGGACCTACTTGCCTCCTACACCTCCGCAACCAACGAAACGGCGCAAGTCCTCGCCATGACGCAGCAGGCTCTTTCCGCCTTGAACTCGGAACGCGAAACCCTCTCCGCCGATCTTTTGACAGCCGACTTTAGCGCAAGTGCGGCGCAACGGGACAATCGCATGATCCAAGCGCGCGCTTCGTTCAACAGCATGGTTGAAGCGCTCAACACGCGGTTTGCCAACCGCTTCCTCCTGTCCGGGGCGGCGACGGACGGTCCCTCACTCGCAGGCGCAAATGACATGATCACCGACATTGAGGCCGCGGTTTCGGGCCTGACCACACGAGTCGATATCGAGGCCGCGCTTGACACCTGGTTCGACGACCCAACCGGCGGTTTTGCGACGATGGGATACATCGGTGACGCAGGAAATCCGGCCACTAGCCGCATCGATGAGACAGAGACCGTTACCTTCGCTGCTCGGGCTGACAATGAGGAAATTCGCGCTGTGCTGAAAGCAACGGTCAAGTCCTTCATTGCCAACGGCATGGGTTTGAACCCGACGGAAGAAGCAGACCTCATGCGCCAGGGCGGGCTGGATCTTGCGAGTGCGGGCGAGGCCTTGATCCATCTTTCAGCGCAGGTCGGGTTTGTCGAAGCTCGAGTGGAGGATATCGGCGTTCGCCACGATGCCGAGACAACGTCGTTGGGGATTCTCCGCAATGAGATGACGGTAGCCGACCCGTACGATACGGCTGCGGCGCTGCAAGAACTCCAGGTGCAACTGGAGACTCACTATGCGCTGACAGCACGCCTGTCCCGCCTGTCACTTGCGGAGTTTCTGAGATGATCCGCAAGTTTCTCATTGCCGGGCTCATTCTATTGTCAACGGCAAGCCTCGCGGCCCCCATAAGGCTCAAGGATTTGGTCGAATTCGATGGCGTGCGTAGCAACGACCTCGTCGGGTACGGCCTCGTCGTTGGGCTGAATGGCACCGGCGATGGATTGCGCAACGCGCCTTTCACCGAAGAAATCATGACCAACATTCTGGAACGCCTTGGCGTGAATGTGACAGGTGAACAGTTTCGCCCCCGAAATGTGGCCGCCGTCCTCGTGACAGCGAAGCTGCCTCCGTTTGCTCGATCTGGCAGCAACATCGACGTAACGGTCTCCGCCATCGGAGACGCTAATAGCCTTCTTGGAGGTACCCTGGTCATGACGCCTCTCAATGCCGCGGACGGTGAAATATATGCCGTGGCACAGGGTTCCATCCTGGCTGGTGGCATTGTTGCGGAAGGCGACGCGGCGACAGTAACACAAGGCGTTCCGACGTCTGGTGTCATTCCGGCCGGAGCAACCGTGGAAAGGGAGGTCGACTTCGAGTTCTCCAGCCTTGAAAACGTGCGCTTGGCACTCCGAACTCCGGACTTCACGACTGCTGCCCGCATCG
This sequence comes from uncultured Rhodobacterales bacterium, assembly GCA_964391555.1. Taxonomy (GTDB): domain Bacteria; phylum Pseudomonadota; class Alphaproteobacteria; order Rhodobacterales; family Rhodobacteraceae; genus JAMWZF01. The sequence goes on along the minus strand of CAYMMT010000003.1, from coordinate 651 downwards.
AAAGCGCCGTCAACGCCACCTTTGGCGGGTCTGTAGCCTTGATGATCGACGCGGGAACCGTCGACGTCAATATCGCACGAACCGGCGCCCGGTCTCCGGCTCATGCCTTGGGGATCATTGAAAATGTTCTCGTCGAACCGCAGCGCCGTGCTCGGGTCGTCGTCGACCAACGTTCGGGAACGATCGTCATGGGCGAGGATGTGCGCATATCGCGCGTCGCTGTCAGTCAAGGTAATTTGACCCTCCGAATTGAAGAAGCGCCGCTCGTTGCCCAGCCCAACCCCTTTGCCGAGGGGGAAACCGTTGTCGTGCCCCGTACGAGGGTCGGTGTTCAGGAGGAACCGGGGATCGGCCTGGCCGAGGTCAACGGCGGGACCTCTTTGTCGGAGGTCGTATCGGGATTGAATGCCTTGGGCGTCGCGCCGCGGGACATGATTGACATCCTGCAAACCATCAAGGCCAGCGGCGCCCTGCATGCGGAATTCATTGTTCGCTAGTTTGAAAATGGATGTTGTATTCCGACACGCTTTCCGCCCGACAAAAGCCGCTGGCGGCAGTTTTGCGGGTCGATCATACGACGAGGCGCACAATCATTCTTGGCTTCCAATGCTTGCCAGGCTTTCGAACCTCGCCACAACCGACCTTCGCCTC
>CAYMMT010000002.1:58265-67945 GCA_964391555.1 uncultured Rhodobacterales bacterium | reverse complement strand
GAACGCCCTCGACCATCGCAAACCCGGCGCCGGTACAGACCCTCGGTCCGGCCGAAAACGGAATGTAGGCGCGCCTCTGACAGGACTTGCCGTTGTCCGTTTGCCAGCGTGCGGGGTCAAAGCCATCGGGATTGTCCCACAGACGGGTCTGGCGATGCAGGTGCCATGGGCTCAGAACGATTTGCGCGCCCGGTCCCACCTCGCGCTCGCGGAACCGCTCCGGTTGCAACGCCTCGCGCACCATCATCGGAACTGGCGGATAAAGCCGAAGCGCTTCTCGGAAAACGTCCCGGGTGACGCGAAGCGCGGAAAGGCTGCCAAAATCATCCGTGAGTGCCGCGGCCTCTTCGGCAACCCGTTCCTGCCAGTCGGGATGCGTCGCCAGAAGGTACAGCGTCCACCCTAGCGCAGAGGCGGATGTTTCGTGTCCGGCAAGAAAGAAGATCGCCACCTGATCGACCATTTCTTCGAGATCGAACCGGTCCCCGGTCTCGGGGTCCGCCGTGGTCATGATCTTTGTCGCGAGATCGTCCGGCGCCGTTCCGGCCTCGATCGCTGTCAAGCGGTCCGAAGTCAGGCGACTGATCAATTTGCGGATGCGGCGAGCCGTGCTCCGGGTGTCGCGACGATGAAACCGTGGCATCCACTTGGGCCCGCGCAGGAAGGCTGCCAGGTTCAATATCGGCTGGCTGCGCTGATGAGCCCGGAAGGTTTCGAAAACATCCCACGCAACCTCGTCCTCGATCGGCAATGAAAACAGGGTGCGAAAGATGACGTCGGCGGTGACATGGCTCGCTTCGCCTTCAAATTCGATCTCCCGGCCATGGGCCTTTGACCCGAGCCGCCTCACCATCCCCTGCCCCGCCTCCCACATCGCCGGCCAGGCATCCCTGAGCCGCCCGCCTTCGAAGGCCGGATCAATGATCCGGCGCTGACGTTTCCAAACCTCGCCATTGGTCAGAAAGACCGAATTGCCGAGAAGCGGCCTCAACCCCGCTCCGACGCGGTCCGATTTGGGAAAATCGTCGGGCCGGTCCGTGAGAACCGTTCGGACGAGCTCCGGGTCGTTGGCCAGAAACGATCGGAAGAAGGGGGTTCGGAACTCCGCCATCCACGCGCGGTAGAGTTTCTCGGGCTGAGCCGACAGGATGTCGCGCCGAAAAAGCTGCAGGTAGCGCCAGAGAGAAACCTTGTCCGGGCGCGACGGGGGTTTCGGGGGCAATGTCACGCCGCGATGCTCGTGTATTTCGATGCAGGCACGTCGATCCGGCTCATGGATGGCTTTCGGTCGGCAAATCGATCCGCCAGCGTAAGCGGCCCGGCTGTGATCCGGAAATAGTCGTAGTCGCCCGGTCGGTCGAAGGCACAAAGGTATTGAAAATGAAGCCGAAAGAACCGCCAGCGCAGTTCTTTCCAGCGCGCGGGACTCAGGGTTTGGGTAAAGGCCGCCGAGATAACCAGTGGCCACCGCTGCCCCTGATCAGGGGCCACGCCCGACACGGCCACCGGGTCGCAGAGCGCAAAGGCACAGCCGTCCCCCGGGGCGGTCACGTCGATCCACATCAACTCGTCCCGTGTCGACAAGAATGCCAGATCCGCGCGCAGTCGGTAGGCCGCCGGAAGGAACGACACCATCGGCACGACCTGGCCCAGGCTCAGGAACCCCAGCGCCGGACCATGCTCCGGCACGCGCCCTTCGCGGATCAGGTCAGCAAGGATCGAAACGGCGAGATGTGCTCCCGATGAGTGACCGACGACCAGCACTTCCTCAAGATCCGGCTCCGTCAGCGCGGCTGCTATGATGTCCCCGAACTCCTCCATCCGCGCCTCGAGCTCGGGTGGATTGGCGCCGTTCCACCTGGCCGAATAGGCGTAGTCGTGCATGAGGTAATAGGCAAAAACCTTTCCATCTTGGGCCTTGAACCACCGCAAGACAACAACGGCGACCACCAACAGGATCGACCATCCAATCCCATCGTCCAGCCAATCGGGCATCGGCAGAAGCAGGCCCAGCCCACCCGTGACCCCGCGCGCAAGAAGGGCGCCCGCCACTATCGCAAGCGCCAGCTGGCAGAGGAGCATGCCGACCGGATAAAGCGCGGCGATCACAGGTCCCTTGCGCAACCACATCAGACGACGCAGCGCGCCGGAGGCGATATAGGTCCATGCGGTGCGGACCAACTGCCAGTAGGTTGCGGGGATAGAGTTCGACATCGAGCCGCGCACAATGTCGGACCAGACAAGGACCTCCACATCGGCGCCGACATCGCAACCTTCGATGTGAGCGTCGACATGCCAGCCGTAGGGGCCACCCTCCCGCTTGGCCCATTGTTCGATCCGATAGCCTGAAACCTCCGCCTGAGCGGCACTTTCCGTGCGGTAGAGTTCGCGATAGCGGCGGGGATGAAACGGGTCATACCCCGGAAGGTAGAAGACTCTCCGGCGGCGCACGAGTGTGCGAGCGGTTTGATCAAACTCTGTCACGCCCAAGGTGATGGCCCTCACAAGGTGACACTGAGGTTAACCCGGAAGCGTGGCGGAATTAAGCCATCCCCGGTCCGGACATCCGGACCCAAACTTGCGTCAGACCACCATATCGTCGCGGTGGATGAGCGCGGCACGCCCCTTGTAGCCCAGAACCGCCTCGATCTGATCGGATCGTCGACCCCGGATCGCCTTGGCCTCGGCGGCGGTGTAACGCGCGAGGCCAAGCCCCAGGCGGTCGCCATCGGGGCCGGCAATCTCTACCGGTTCGCCGCGTCCGAATGTGCCTTCGACACCGATGATCCCGGCAGGCAGCAGGCTCTTGCCCTTGGCAAGGGCCGAGACCGCGCCCTGATCGACGATGATGCGTCCCTTTGGCTTCATTGCTCCGATCCAGCGTTTGCGCGCCGCCTGCGGATCGGACTGCGCCGAAAACCACGTCGCATTGCCACCGTCCGCCAAGTATTTCAAAGGGTTGAAGGTTGATCCTAACGTGATCGCCATTGCGCAGCCGGCTTCTGTCGCAACTCGCGCGGCCATCAGTTTGGTTTTCATTCCCCCCTTGGACAGGCCTGACCCGGCATCGCCGGCCTGCGCCTCTATTTCGGGTGTGATATGGGCAATCCGATCATATCGCCGGGCATTCGAGGTCGTCGCCGGATTGGCGCTGTAGAACCCGTCCACATCCGACAACAGGACCAGCATGTCGGCGCCCGCCGTTACCGCGACCTGCGCGGCGAGCCTGTCATTGTCGCCGTACCGAATCTCATCCGTCGCAATGGTGTCGTTCTCATTCACGATCGGGGTAACACCCAGCGACAACAGCGTCTCCATCGTCGCGCGTGCATTGAGATAGCGGCGCCTGTCGATCGAATCCTCCAGCGTGACCAGCACCTGCGCCGTGACGATTCCGTGCGGCGCGAGCGCTTCCTCGTAGGCCCTTGCAAGCCGAATCTGCCCAACGGCGGCGGCGGCCTGGCTTTGTTCCAGCGCCAGTTCGGCCGCCGACAAGCCCAGCACGCCCCTGCCGAGCGCAATGGAGCCCGACGACACAAGGATCACATCCTTGCCGAGGCCGCGAAGCCAGGCGACATCTTCGGCCAGGGATGCAAGCCAATCGCCCTTCAGCGATCCACTGTCCCGGTCCACGAGCAGCGCGGAGCCGACCTTGATCACAAGGCGGCGCGCATCGGTCAGGGGACCCATGGCGTATCCTCCTGAGGCAGGTGGCGTGCCGTGTCGATGCGGGAGCGAAGCGCGCGGAGGACTTCGGTCACGCCCTCGCTTGTGGCGCCTGACATCAGGAGCACATCTTCCGCCCCACCGTCTCGCAACTCATCCGCGATGAACTCACGCTCTTCGTCATCCAAAGTGTCGATCTTGTTGAGCACGGTCACCCGGGGTTTGTCCGCCAACCCCTCACCGTACTTCGAGATTTCCTCCACGATGGTCCGCCAGTCCCCAACAGGGTCGCCGCTTGTGCCGTCAATGAGATGCAAAAGGACCGCCGACCGTTCCACGTGACCGAGAAAAACATCCCCCAGGCCACGCCCCTCCGAGGCCCCGGCGATAAGGCCGGGAATATCGGCGACCACGAATTCGGCACCATCCACCGCCACGACCCCAAGGTTCGGCACCAGTGTCGTGAAGGGATAATCCGCCACCTTGGGCCGCGCATTCGACGTGGCGGCCAGAAAGGTCGACTTCCCGGCGTTGGGCAGCCCCAGAAGACCGACATCCGCGATGAGTTTCAGCCGAAGCCACAACGTCCGCTCGACCCCGGCCTGGCCTGGATTGGCATGACGCGGCGCCTGGTTCGTTGAGGTCTTGAAATGCAGGTTGCCGAACCCGCCGTTGCCACCCTTGGCCAACCGCACCCGGTCCCCCACCTGGGTCAGATCAGCGATGACCGTTTCTTCGTCCTCGTCGAGAATTTCCGTGCCGGCGGGGACCCGCAGCACGATGTCATCCCCATCTTTTCCGGTGCGCGCCTGCCCTTCTCCCGGACGGCCGTTCTTGGCAAAGAAATGCTGCTGATAGCGGAAATCGATCAGGGTGTTGAGGCCATCGACCGTCTCTGCCCAGACATCGCCGCCCCGGCCGCCATCGCCACCGTTGGGTCCGCCATATTCGATGAATTTCTCGCGCCGAAACGACACGCAGCCGTTTCCGCCTGCGCCGGACCGAATGTAGACCTTTGCCAGATCGAGAAATTTCATCACGCGTTGCCCATTGTCACAAGACACGCGCCATACGCCGTTCGTCGACGCCACTCAAGAGCAAGAGATGATGGCTTTCCCCGGACCCCAACACCGAAGGAGCGCCCTGGGCGACCGGGGGCCGCGCCCCTAGCCCATTTGCCGCGAATAGGTCCATGTCGGCACGCGGGTGTCGCGCGCCACGGAATAGCCCTCCGCATCACCGAGATACTCGAACCCGCAATTCGTCAGCACCCGGGCCGAGATCGGGTTGTCCTGAAAGACTTCTGCAAACATCTGCTTTGACTGATGAGGGTTGGCGGCGACCAACGCGCGCACGGCCTCTGTCGCAAAGCCGGTGTTCCAGAAGGCAGGCGCCACCCAATAGCCGATCTCGGATTGATCGCGATCCAGTCGCTCGAGGTTGATCACGCCAAGCATCGCCGCCCGTTCGCTCAGCCGACCGTCGATGATCCAGACATCCTCTTTCCGCTCTTCGGCGCGCGCGGCGGTCAGGAAAGCCGCGGCCGCGCCCGGGGGCATCGGGTGCGGGATCGACCGCGTCATGCGCGCCACGCGCTCATCCCCGGCGTACATCTCCAACAGGCCCGCATCCGCGTCTTCAACGGGACGCAGGATCAATCTCTCGGCCTCGATGACCATCTGGTCCTGGGGCATCTGATCAAATTTCATCGGTCTCCTCCGGGGACCTGGTGTGATGCGACCGGCCCGCTCCTCTCGGGACGTGGTCGCTTTATCCCTAACTGGGGACGAAATCCCGATAAGCGAAGGGTTCTAACGAAAAAGGGATCGGCGTTTCCGCCGATCCTCCTGAATTGCCATGCCGTTTCGGGATCGGCTTATTCCGCGGCCTCCATGACCGGAAGTACGGAAATGAAGGTGCGTCCCTTGAAGCCCTTGTGAAATTTCACATGGCCCTCGACGGTTGCGAAAATCGTGTGATCCTTGCCTTCGCCGACGCCTTGCCCCGGCCAGTACTTGTTGCCGCGCTGGCGGGCGATGATGTTGCCGGGAATGACGGCTTCGCCACCGTATTTCTTCACGCCAAGGCGGCGGCCCGCGCTGTCGCGACCGTTCCGGGACGACCCACCTGCTTTTTTATGTGCCATCTGGTGTCTCCTTGTCCTTGGTTACTTGGAAAGCTCTTTGGCCTGGTCAACCCAGCCCTCTCGCGCGATCCGGCCCTTGAAGCTCAGCTTCTCGTCGAATTCGGCGATATCCTCTTCGGTCCAGGCAGCGATCTGGGCGAAGGTGGTCACGCCTGCGGCGAGCAGCTTCTTTTCCAGCGCCGGGCCCACGCCCGAGAGCTTCTTGAGGTCATCGGCCTCCGCTGCGGGTGCCTCGACCACGGCCTCTTCGACCACGGTCTCTTCCGCGGCGGGCTTGGCAGCTTTCGTCGGCTTGGCCTTCGTGGCCACGTCACCGGTTTTCGCCGCTTCCTTGGCAGCCGGACCGGACAGAATCGCTCCGCCGGCGGCGGCAACGGCGGCATAGCCGGCGCCACCTTCGGCAGCCTTCACACCCGACTTCCCCGCACCGGTCTCGAGGATTTCCTTGATCCTCACCAGCGTCAGCTGCTGACGGTGCCCCTTGGTGCGCTTGGAGGAATGCTTCCGCCGGCGCCGCACGAAGTTGATCGTCTTTTCGCCCTTGATCTGGTCGATGACCTCCGCCTGTACGCCGGCATCTTCGACAAGCGGCGCGCCTACGGTGGCTCCCACCATCAGCACGTCGTTGAACTGGACTGTTTCCCCGGCTTCCGCGGCGATCTTTTCGATCCGCAGCACGTCGCCCGGGGTGACGCGATACTGCTTGCCGCCGGTTTTCATAACCGCAAACATCTGTCTCTTCCTTCTTGTCCCGCGTCCTCGTGGGCTCCCTTTCGGGCATTGCCGGGTGATCCCGCCCTGGAACTGCGCGCCTTCGAGTCAGGCAAAAAATTGCAAAACCCGACGGGGCTAGCCCATCGGGATGGCGGCTTATTGTCGGATCGGGTAGCCAAGTCAAGACAAAAGAGGCCGAGCAGATGCCCAGACCCATACTCATTCTTGCCCTTCTCGGAGTGGCTGCCTGTTCAGGCGAGACCAACCACACGGGCAATCGCCTGACCCTGCCGATCCGGGCGCCGGGCAGCGACGCAGACAACGCAGACGACGCGCGGCGCCGCGGGCAGGTCGAACTCTTCGTGAAAACTCATCACACCGAACTGATCGATGAAATCCTCGGCAATGGCGGCCCTCAGCTGACCGAGGCCATGGCGCTGGCCGGGATCCCGGACCGCGATCGGCCGGCGCGGCTCATTCAACTCCGCGCGGATGCCGGGCTCCATGCGGCGAACCCGGGAGCCCTGGTTGTGGCACTGCTGGTCTATGGTCAGTAGGCCGATCTCTCTGCACAATCGTCGGCACAAGGGACGGCCCCGCGGCATGGCACGGCGGTTCGAGATGCTTCGGGCGAGGTTCAAATGGCACTGCCGCTTTTGCGCAGGCGCTATAGCTCTTCTCCGGCCAGAAACCGGGCCGCGCCAAGACCCAGCGCCATGCTGATATCTTCGAACAGCGGATCGAACGTCGCGAAGAGCGCGCTGTTCAACTCCTGACCCGCCTCGGTTTCCGAAAAGGCAACGTAAACCTCCAGATCGTCGTCAGACAGCGGTGCGTAGGCCATCAACAGAAAGCTCTCGATCCACGCCGTGGTGTTGGCCCGGATCTCGGGCTCCGAGGCCCAGACCTCGGTCAGGATCTGGTCGTCCGTGAGGTCGAACGCCCCACCCCCGACCAGACCGGTGTAGAACGCATAGTTGGAATTCAGCGCCCCGACGACGTTGGTTTCGACGAGGTCGTTTGCCGCGATATAGTCTCTCACCAACTCCAACCGCGCACTGCCTTCCGCATCGGCGAGCGCGTCTTTCGCAGCCTCCTCCACGGCGTCATCCAACAGGGCCTGCCGGCCCGACACCTCCAGCGCGACGATGCTGCGGCCCGGCTCCGCCTCAAAAAACGCCGTCATCGCGGCTATATCGGTGCCCTCCAGCTCGGCCCGCAGGCCGGCGAGAACCGCACCTTCCATCCGCTCGTAGCTATAGATCTTGCGGACTGTTTCCTGCCAGTCGTCGGGGCTGCGCCCGGCCAGCATATCCGTCGCGATCTGATCGCCATACTCGATCCCCTCGACCTGCATCACGGCAATGATCTCGGCCAGACCCAGCGCATTGAAGAGCTCTTCCACCTCATCAGCGACCGCGCCGGTCGGAAAGGTGATCGCGACGCACACCCCCACGGTTGCAATCATTCCTCTGGGATCAAGGGACAGGCCGGATCGTGACATCGTGGGCACCTCTCTGCTCGCGGGGCCAAGGCATAGAGGTTCGACCGGCGGGTTCAACCCATGCCGCGCCTCATGGCACATCACATCGCGGTGCATAGGCGGGGTTGCGTCGCGCCGCGACGCAGCTTAAACGACCGCTCCAGACCCTTCGCGGAGAGGTGCCGGAGTGGTCGAACGGGGCGGTCTCGAAAACCGTTGTGGGTGCAAGCCCACCCAGGGTTCGAATCCCTGTCTCTCCGCCACTTTGGCTTTTGAATCAGACCCTGACGGCGTTCACCACCCAAGAGCATTGAGCTGGCCATTGTCCCGCGCTTTGGTCGTCAGCTGGCCGGGAACCGGGGGCGCACCCCATTTGTCATTGGCGCTTTTCCACGCTCGGCCCGGGATCGGGCTTTCTCTTGACAGCAAGATCGGCAAGACCCAGAATTCGAAACTAATCACTTGTCTTTTAAGGGTTTTTCTAAGGCATTTGACCGGGCGCTCGCCGTGCGCGGCCCGAAGTCGACAAAGATTGAAACGAGGAAGGTCATGACAAAGAAAAATTCCGCAGTCGAACCGACGAACGGCTCCGACCAAACCGGGGCAACCGCCGACCGATCGCAGCCACAAACGCCGCAGATCGATCCCGAAGTTGCGGAAAAGCTGGCGAACCTGCGCTCGACCCTGCGTGAGAATTTCGGCAAGGCCGTCATGGCCATGATGATGATCCCCCGCTACCGGTCCCAAAGCCTCGCCGATCTGCAACATCTGGTTCTGGACCCGATGCTGCAGGACCGCATGGCCTTTGCCTACCCCGGCAAATCCGAAGAGCAACCCAAGACGGAAATGGCCGCATTCGCCATCTGGGCGAGTGTTTCGGAGGACGCGGACAAGCGCATCCGGGAGCAACTGGCAGCCGGCGTGTTCCCGATCCGGCTCAAGACGGAGGACTGGAACAGCGGCAATATCAATTGGTTGCTGGACGTCATTGCCCCCGATCAGAAAACCATCACGAGCGTGATCGCGAATTTCCGGCAGGTCATCAAGGATGGGGAATTGCGCCTGCACCCGCTCATTTCGCGCATGGTCGATGCCGAAACCCTCGAAAAGATGGGGGCCCGTCGCGACAGCACCAAAGAACCGCAGGCTGACGCGGACTAGGCGGCGGTCCGGTTCGGGCAGAACCGCTCAGGCGGCTCTGCCGGATGCGCTCATCCGGGCGATGTATGTTTCGTGCCGACCCAGGGCGTCGAGCTGTTGTCGGGTCTCGCGGGCGTTCATCGCGATGTAGCGGTCAAGGTCGTGCTCGGGCACCGCGCGCACCATCGGATGGTAGCCCCGCGGTCGCCTGCCCTGCCCCCACATCACTTGCAGCCAGCTCGGAATATCAAAAAGTTCGGCATTGAAGCGAACGATCTGACCGGTGGCGTCGAACAGGTCCAGCTTTTGCCGCAGGCTGTCGGGAAGGGCCATGGTCCGGCAATGGGTCCAGAATTCCGATTGGTCGCGCGTGGTGGCCGTGTAGTGCAGGATCAGAAAGTCGCGGATCGTTTCGAATTCGAACGCCATCTGGGCGTTGTATTCGTCCCGCAACGGACCGGCGAAGTCTCGGTCGGGAAACAGCGACACAAGGCGGGCAATGCCCGATTGGATGAGATGGATGGATGTCGA
>CAYMMT010000002.1:54322-58165 GCA_964391555.1 uncultured Rhodobacterales bacterium | reverse complement strand
CTCGGCGTATCGTCTCAGGAATTGGGCATATTTCGCCGCATCGAAATGATAAGCCGATGCGGGCATCCGCGCGCCGGTCTTGCCGGGTCCGTAAAGCCCCCGCTGGGCCGCGAGGGTGCCGGGACTGAAGTCCGCGAGGGAAAGTTCGCCGCCCTCGGCGTGGTAGCGCAGCCAATACTGGTAGAACGGCAGGGTTCCGATCTTGCGGCCAACCTCCCCGAAGCTGTGGAAATAACTCTCGCCCTCCCGGTACCAGTCGATGAACTTGATCCCGAGCTTGATCGTGGCCGATGTCTCTCGCAGGAATTCCCGTTCGTCGATGCCGAGGCCACTGTTGAACAGGCGGATCTGGGGGATCGTGGCTTCGCCCACGCCGATGGTTCCAATGGCATCCGACTCGATGAGCGTCACCGTGACCTGATCGCCCATGTATTTTGACACGGCCGCCGCCGCCATCCAGCCGGCGGTTCCCCCGCCGACGATTGCAACGCGCATCGGATCCGCACTTCGTTCCGTCATAATGTCAGGGTATCAGGGTGAATTTCATCGGACCATCGCGAATTCCTCGCCTTGTCGCCTGATCTGCGGCATCGTTGACGCATGGAGGCGTTTGCTTCATCCGACGATCTTGAGATCACCGTCAGGTCCATCGGCCAGAGTGCCGAGCCCCTTGTGGTGATCGACAATTTTCTGTCCGATCCGTCGGCGCTCGTCGATCACGCCGCCCAGGCCGACTGGACGACGCATCCGCCGGGCGGCTATCCGGGGCGACGGGCCGGTCTGCCTCGGGCCTATGCGCAATCAGTGCTGCGGCGTCTGGACGGCGTCATCCGGGAGACGCTCATCCATGGTCCGGCAACGCTGGACAGGTTCACCTGTTCCTTTTCGATGGTGACCCGAAAACCCGATGATCTGGGGTCCCTCCAGCGCGTGCCCCATATCGACGTGGCAAATCCCAACCGCGTCGCCGTCCTGCATTATCTGTGTGACGAAGGCTTCGGCGGCACGGCGTTCTTTCGTCAGACCGGAACGGGGCTCGAACAGATCGGCCCGGAGTCCAGGGACCGCTACGTCGCGTGCCGGCGTGCGGACATCGCAAGGCTGGAACCCGGCAATACCTACCCCGATCAGGCCACGCCAGGATATATCCGCACCGGCTTTGTGCCTGCGCGGTTCAATCGGCTTGTCGCCTACCGCAGCTTCACCTTGCACAGCGGCATCATCGACCAGCCAGACAGGCTTTCAACCGACCCCAGGTTGGGCCGGCTGACCGCGAATTTCTTTGTGGATTACGCGACCACCTAGCTCTGCCGGCGACGCGAAACGACCGCGAAGGCCCCAAGCCCGGCCAACATCAGCGGCAGCCCTGCCGGCAATGGAACGACGGCGGCTGGCTTGCCGAATTCGACAAGGCTGACCTCTGCATCCGTCGAGAAAATGTTGAAAGGGTCGGTGTCCGTGAAATCCAGCCCCTGCCCCGTGACATCGATCGTGACCAGATACCCTTCGCTTCCGGCATCGAAAAAGAACTCCATGACCTCGGCCATGATCGACGACGTGATGGTTGAGGTTGCATCATCGTGGGAGATGGTGCCGAAATCGAAGTCGAAAAACGCATCGTCCGGGTCCGAGACGAAAGTCTCGAATTCGAGGAGGCCGACACCGGCAGCGATGAAATCGAGATCGGGATCGAATTCCACAATCCCGTTGGTGCCCTCAATGAGGGTGCCCGGCAGTACAAATCCGAAATCAGCGGGATTTATCCCGCCAGCCTCTGCCGTCAGGGCGCCAAGCCCAAGAATCGACCCGCTCAGGAGCCCTAAAAACTGCTTCATACCATCTTCCCCTTTGCGCTCCGGGCCGTGAACCAAGCCACCGCGCAGTTCATTGTTACCTTGAACCATCACATGCCGCAAATTAAGTGTCGTACAGCAAACTGTCTGTGTCGAAATCGGAAACATCGCTCAGCGTGATGATGTCCCGGTCGCCATCGAGATAGAGCCGGGTGTCGTCCCTGACCTCCCGGACAGCAAGAACCGAAACCCCCGCAGCGAGCAGAATCACATCGCCTTCCGTGGCATCAAAGTCGGTGATGGTTCTGGTGCCCCGATCGCCATCCGCGCTGCTGGTTGAGAAGTCAAACACATCGGCGCCGTCCAGGCCGGTCATTCGATCCGACCGACCGCCAAGCGAGTTGATGATGTCGTCGCCGTTGGTGCCAGTCAGACGCCGGTCGCTGCCTTCGGTGCCAAAGACCGGGTTGAGGGCCGGCTGCTCATCCACGTCTCCGACATTCACGAAGATCAGAGTATCGGCTGCCAGGAGGCCGTCCGAAAGCTCGACCTCAACCTCGTAGGTGTTGTCCCCGTCAGAATCACCCGGAATTTCAAAGTCCGGGGCCTCGATGAAGGTGAGGACACCGGACGCCGGATCAATGGCAAACAGGCCGCCATCGGCCCCGCCAACGATTGCGTATGTCAGGTCGGTGCTGTCCACATCGGTGCCGCCGATATCGGCAACCGCTGTCTGGTTTTCGAGGACATCGACCGACGCTGGCGCTTCGATCACGGGCGCGTCGTTGATGCCGTCGATCGTAAAGACGGCCGTGTTTGGCGTGGTAAGGTCGCCATCGAAGACGCCGTAGCTCACCGTGATCGCCACCGCGTCGCCGCCGCCAAGATCGTCGAAGGCAGACGGTGCGACGGACACCTGATCCCCCGAGATCGAGACGATCCCGGTCAGATCGCGCCCGTCCGAGGCCAGGGCCAACGCCCCGGTGACGGACAAGGGGTCGTCTTCGACATCTGTCGCGGTTTCCAGCAGGTCGGCGGTGAAGGCCGCGTCCTCTTCTGTCACCCTGCGCTCAATCGGGGCGGCGACGGGGGCGTCGTTGATACCGTCGATGGTGATGATGGCGGAATTCGGGGTTGTGTTGGTCCCGTCGAAGACCCCGAAGGTTACGGTGACGTCCACGCTGTCACCGTCGCCCAAATCGCCAAACCCGCCGGGATCAAGCTGAAGGTCGGTCCCGGAAACCGTGGCAATACCGGTCAGGTCACGTCCGTCGGACGCCACCACGATCGCGCCGCTGATGGACAAGGGATCATCATCGGCATCCGTCGCGCCCGTCAGCAGATCAAGTGTCAGGACCGCGTCATCTTCGGTTACGGTCTGGTCGATGGCGACGACCTCGGGCGCGCTTCCTTCATCCACATCGGTCACCGTGACCACAATGTCGCTGGCGGTTGTCCCTGTGCCGTCGAAGGCGCCAACGCGCACCTCGTAGGTGTTATCGCCCCCGAACGGCGCCTCGAAGTCCGGCGCGTTGATGAAACTCAGTTCGCCGGTGACCGCGTCCACGGCAAAGAGCGCATTATCGGCCCCACCGTCTACAAGAACGAAGCTGACCGCGTCGCCGTCCGCATCGGTGGCCGATATCGTCGCGACAATGGTCTCGTTTTCGGCGACATCGACGGTTTCGTCCACGACAAGTTCAGGCAGGTCATTCGCGCCAAGGATCGTGAACCGGGCCAGGGCATTGGTGCTCAATGCGCCGTCAAAGACCGCGTATTCGATTTCGACAATGGCCGTATCCCCAGCACCCAGATCATCGAACAGAGACGGGACGATTTGCGCCTCATCTCCAATGATGGTGGCAAACCCGATGATCCCGCGCGCGTCCGAAGCCCGCGCCAGTCCGCCGATCACGGAAAGGGGATCGCCGTCGACATCGCTGGCCTCGGTCAACAGGCTGATCAACTGCGGGTCGTCGTCCTCGCTCAGCGTCAGTTCGAGAATCTCGGCGACCGGGGCGTCATTGACCGGAGCAATGGCGAGGGTGAC
>CAYMMT010000002.1:19451-54222 GCA_964391555.1 uncultured Rhodobacterales bacterium | reverse complement strand
TCGTACCCAAAGCCACCGACGCCGTTGAAATTCTCGTCACCCACGATGGTGATCGTCCCGTCGTCGTTGAGCGTTGCGGACAAGTTATCGGTCTCGAGAATACGGCTGATGAAGATGGCATCGCGGTCCACGTCGAAATCGTTGGCCGTCAGTTGCGTGGTAAAGATCGTGAGGACCTCGTCCTCCTGCAACAGCAACTCGTCATCCAAGGCCACCGGCGCGTCGCTGACCCCGATCACCTCGATCTCGACCGTGGTCGGAACCTCGAAGCCGGTTTCATTGGTCAGCGCGTAGGTCAGGCGGAAGGTCCCGAAGTAGTCCGGATCGGTCGTGACGCGGTAGAGGCCACCGTCGAGTTCCTCGACCATGGCCGGGCTGCCGAACGGCGCCTCGAGCCCGAGGAAGATCACCTCGGAGCCCAACGGGATATCATCGTTCGCCATCAGTTCGAGCGGATCGAGGTCGATGAAGGTATCCTCGAGCATCTCGTAGCCCGCGTCCGACACAGCCACAGGAACTTCAAAGAGCGGCAGTACCAGAACCTGAGCATAGCCGATACTGGTCGCGCCGAATTCGTCGGTCACGCGGTAGTTGAAACCACCGTCCCCGAAGTAACCATCGCGGCCCTGGAACACGGCTGTCTGGCCATCCTGGAACACCGTGCCGTTGTCGCCGTCGAAGATCTCCACGATCGAGAAGGCGTCGCCCTCCACATCGCGGTCGTTGAACAGCAGATCCGCGAAATCGATGGCGAAGGGTTCGTCCTGATTGCCGATGAACAGCCCATCGGTATTCGCGATGGGCGCGTCGTTCACGGCTTCGATGTCGAAGGTGATAGAGCCGGTGTTGCGCAGGCGGCCATCGGTGATGGTGTAGCTGAAGCGTGTCTCACCGTTGATGTTTTCGTCGGGCACGAACTGGTACCGGCCATCCGGCAGCTCGATGATGCGACCATCCCGATTTGACGGCTGGATCGACACGAAGCTCAGATCGTCGCCATCGAGATCGGTGTCGTTCTCAAGAAGCTGCGCAATCGTGAATTCGAACGGTGTATCCTCGACCGTATCAAAGCGATCCGCCACCGCCTCTGGCCGCTGGTTGGTGCTGATCACGTTCAGGGCAACGGTGCCGGTGCTGTCCCCATGGCGATCGTCGGTGATCGAGTAGGTGAAGGTTGCCTGACCCGCAAAATCGGGCGTCGGGGTGAAGACGATGTTGGTCCCGTCGAACGCCACCGCGCCGTTCACGGCGCTGTCCAGATCGATGCCAAGGAACCGGATCGGATCATTGTCGACGTCGAGGTCATTCGCCAAAAGATCGGCCGGGGTGATCGAGATGAAGCTGTCTTCAAAGACATCAAAGCTGTCGGTGACCGCTATCGGCGGATCAAGAAGCGATGCGACGTCAAAGAGGATCGTCCCGTCCGCCTCACCCTCGCTGTCGTCCGTGATCGTATAGGTCACGGCCTCTTTACCGGCAAAACCCGCATCGGGGGTGAATGTGATCGACACGCCCTCGTTGCCGTCGAAGGCAAAGCTTTGGGTTTCGGACTGCGTCGTGGTGCCATCCATGTTCGTGAAGGTGATCTCGAATTCGCCCAGCACATCGAGCGGCACCGTCGCCTCGAGCGCACCGGTGACACCGTCCACTGCAATCCAGCCGGGCAAATCGCTGCCATCGGCCAGCATGGCCGACCACGTGCCGCCCGGCAGGGCAGCCAGAGTCGTCGGTGTCGCGACTGAAACCACGCCAAGGGTCACGTCAACGACGCCGTTGGCACCGTCGCCGATTGCCACGACACGCAGCGGATCGCCGTCATCGTCGCGGTCATTGGCCAACAGGTCCGCCAGCGTGAATGTCACATCGCCATTCTCGAACAGGTCGACCTCATCGGTCTCGGCCACGGGACGTTCCCGTTGGGCAAGCACGTTGAAGACAATCAGCGCCGGGTCGGACACGGCGCCCTTCTCGTCGTTCGCGGTATAGGTAAAGGCCACGGCCCCGTTGAAATCCTCGGGCGTGGTGAGATTTATCCGTTCCGGCAGGTCGAAGACCGAGACACTGTCGTTTTCCGCGACCGTGAAGGTCTCATCGACCACAACCTCGGTGATGATGGAGAAGGCGGGCAGGCCATTGCCTGCCTCGATATCCAGCCGCACCGGAACCGCGCCTACGTAGTTCGACGGAGGACGACCCGAGAATGTCAGCGTTTCGGCATCAAAGCTCAGCCAGCTATCGAGCGGTGCGCCGCTTTCGCGACTGACGGTGATGCCCACCGCATTCGAGAGATCGATCCCGAAGGTGCCGCCGGCTTCCAGCGCCGGAATCCCGGCGAGGATGTCGTTGATCGCGGTGTCGAATGGTTGCTGCGGATCGATGACGAACTCGACGGTAAAGCCCTGCTGCGTCGCGTAGAACTCGTTTTCCGGCAGCGCCGGTTTCTCGTCCGGCGTGAAAACAATCTGCACCCGCGCCACGCCGTCGTCGTCTTCTATCTCAAAGCCCGACAGACCAAGTTCCCGCGTGGCGTCATCGTAGCTGAGCCACGAAGGCAACGGACGCCCGCCGATCTTGCTGGCGCTGAACGAACCGGCGGTGATGTCGAAGACGGCGATATCGTCATCCGCGCCCTCGAAAGTCTGCGCAAAGTCGGAACGCAGATCGAACCCATCCAGAACGGTGTCGCGGACAGTGACCCCGTTGAAGAGCGCGTTCACGTCCCCGGCGTCGGTCGGATCAAAACTGAAGCGGAACGGATAGACGCCGTCGCCCGCCGGATCCCGCAGGAATACCGCCACCTCGATGAGGTCGGTGGACCCGCCCGGCACGTCCCCCGCAAAGGTCATCGTGGCTGCGTCGAAGGTCAGCCAATCGGGCAGCTCGGCGTTGTTCGCGAGCTTCGCTTCGGCGGTGTAGTCCTCTGAAATAAAGCGGTTTGTCAGTACACCCAGCTTCACCGTCTCGTCGAAGAAGATGACATCGCCTTCAAGGTCGCGGTCGTTGCCGAACGCCTCGGCCGGGATCACGTACTGCGGGCCGTCTTCGAGGCCGCGAACCACGTCATTGCGCAATTCCGGCGCCGTATTGCGCGGCAGCACGGTGATGTAGACAGTTGCAGTATCGGTCAGGCCGCGGCCATCGTTGATGGTATATTCAAAGCTCGCCTGACCGTTGAAGTTTTCCTTAACGGCGAACTCGATCATGCCATCGTCATTGACCCGGACCTTGCCGTTCTCCGCAAAGCGGTAGACCTCCTGGAAGACCAGCGGGTCGTCATCGGGATCGGTATCGTTGGCGAGGATCGTGACCGGGTCGATCAGGATCACCTCGTCCTGCAGCATGCGGATGCCGTAATCGTCCCGCGCGTTGGGTTCGAGGTTTTGCGGGCGCACCTTGATGAGGAATTCCAGCGTCGCCTCGGCCCCACGGTCATCGATCACGTCAAAGGCGATGCTGGCCTGCCCGAGGAAAAACGGCGTGAACTCGATGATGCCGGTGTCGGGATCGAAGGTTTCGATCCCGTTGGTTGTCGCGTTGCCGTCGGCCTTGATGTGCAGACCCACGAATTCGAAACTGTCGCCTTCGATGTCGTAGACCTTCGCCATCAACTGATCGACCGTGAAGATGGTCGTTTCTTCGAGTTTGGCAGATTCCGCGCGTTCGCGAATGCGCGGCGCGTCGTTCACGGGGGCGAAGTAGATCTCGACATCCGCCGTGTCCTGCGCCCCGTCATTGTCCTCGAGCACATAGCGGAACCCGGCAAATCCGAAGTAGTCGGGCCGCGACAGAAGCTCGATGTACTGACCCGAGATCTTCCACGTCGCGTCAGTGGCATCTCCATCGTAGTCTTTGTTCCGGTAGGGCCTGAGTGCTTCACCATCGATATTGGTCAGCGGCTGTGCCGAAACGATGCGCAGGCCTTCCATCTCTGCATCGCCGTCGACGTCGTAGTCGTTGGCCAGCAGGTTTTCGAGCCGGATGCGCAGCGGCGCGTCCTCGACGCCGTAGACAAGCGGATCGTCGTTGGCGACCGGCGCGTCATTGACGGCTGACAGGTTCACCTCAACCCGCGCCGTGGATTCCCGACCAAGCGGATCGCGCACCGTGTAGGTGAAGAAGGCATCGCCGTTGAAGTCCTGGGCGCCCAGGAATTCGATCATCCCCTCGCCGTTGATCTCGACCGTGCCGAATTGCGACGACTGAACCGAGATGAGTTCAAGGTCCTCTACCCCGGTCTCCGCGTCGTTGCGCAGCAGGTCGGCCGGATCGATCAGCGCAAGTTCATCCTCGATGCCGAAGCGGAAGATATCGTTGGCCGCATTGAACCGTCCGTCCCGCAGCCGGTCTTCGATCTCCGTCACGCCCCAGATCGTGCCGTCGGCAAAGACGATCTGTTCAAGGCCCGTTTCGGCCCCGAGGAACTGGTTGGTCACGGTGACCGTATCGATCAGGAAGCCGTCATCGCGTTCGAACTCGATGAAGAGGTCGTCACCGAGCCTCAGGAACGACAGGTCTTTCGTCGTCAGCTCCGGCGCCAGAACCAGCCGGTCGATGTCACCGGCATCCCCCAATTCCTCAATCGTGTCTTCCGAACTGTCGAAGCCGAAGAGGTAATCGTCGGACCCGAAGCCCCCTTTGAGCAGATCGTCGCCAAACCGACCATCAAGGACATCCGCACCTGTGGAACCGACGAAAGTGTCGCCAAAGGACGATCCGATCAGCTTCTCGATGGAAATCAGTTCATCGCCCAGCGCCTCGCCCGCGAGGCCCTGACCAAGATCGAGGTCAACGGAAACCGCCTCGTCGGCGAAGGCGTAGTCCGCCGTGTCAAAACCGTCGCGCCCGTCGATCAGGTCTGCACCGCGACTGCCGCGGAAATGGTTGGCCCCGTCATCGCCGCGCAGGGTGTCGTCCTGGAAGCTGGCAAAGACGATCTCGATGCTGTCGAACGTGTCACCCTCGGCATCGCCGCCCGATGCCGTGCCCGCGGCGAGGTCAATCTGAATGCCGTCGTTGGAGAGCGTGTAGTCGACGGTGTCGACACCCCCGCCACCCCGCAGGTCATCCCCGTCACGCCCGCCGATCAGCGTATCGTCGCCAAGCCCGCCAAACAGGCTGTCCGCACCGCGCCCGCCGTCCAGACGGTTGTTCTCGTCATCCCCTTCAAGGCTATCGGCAAATTCCGTGCCAATCAGGTTTTCGATCCGGGTCAGCGTGTCGCCGGTCGCCTCGCCTCCCGACGCGGTACCGTTGGCAAGCGAGACGTCGACCGCTTCGGTCGAGTTGAAATAGCTTGCCGTGTCAGAGCCGTCGCCACCGTCCATTGCGTCGGCGCCATCGCCCCCTTCGAGCAGGTCATCGCCATCCCCGCCTTCCAGCGTGTCGGCACCTCCGCGTCCTTCGAGCTCGTCATTTCCGCCAAGGCCGGACAGGCGATTGGCCTCGTCGTCCCCGCCCAGAATGTCGTTGAATTCGGTGCCGATGAAGGCTTCGACATCGAAATACCGGTCGCCCTGCGCAAAACCGCCCTGCCCGATCAGCGTGGTCAGGTCCGCACGGACCCCAACGTTGGAACCGGTGAAGACCACCGTGTCAAAGCCCTCACCGCCCCGGACTTCATCCGCACCGTCGCCGCCATCGATCAGGTCTTCGCCGTCGCCCGCTTCGATCAGGTCATCGCCAAGGTCAGCGAAGATCGTGTCGTTGCCGCCCAGGGCGACGATGTGGTCGTCCGCGCGATACCCGAAGATCGTCTCGTCGAGGTCATTGCCCTCGAGGTAATCGATGAACGGCGTGCCGGTCAGTTCCTGGCCATAGAAGTCCGCCACCACGGCATAGGCAAAGCCCACGTCTTCGAGGCCCTCCTCGTCTGCGATGCGATACTGGATCGTCACCTCGCCCGAGAAGCCGGGATCAAACCGGGCCACCATGAACTCGGTGCCCCGGAAGGTGATCATCTCGAACGAGCCCACTTCGACGCGGCTACCCTGCGCAAGCTCCACCGGATCGTAGATCGCGTCCACGCCGATGAATGTCGGCCGGTCGCGATCCGGGTCGTCCAGATCGTCGTCCCGCGTGCCGTCAAGATCCCGGTCGGCCTGTTCGATGTCCCAGTCGTTGAAGATCAGGTCATCCGCCCGGATCACCAGCGGCACTTCGAAGGGGGTCACGAAGCCCGGATCGTCCTCGACCGTCGGGTCGTCGTTGGAGGGGATGATCTCGATATCGACAAAGCCCTCATCCGTTTCGCCCGATGCATCCCGCAACAGGTAGACGAATCCGGAAGAGAAATTCGCGTCAATGAACGGTGTGAACAGCAGGTCGCCGTCCTGGTTCACCTCCAGCGTGCCGTTGAGCGGCCCCGCGGCCTTGCCGCCGAACTTGAACACGTCGCCAAGTCCGTTCAGCAGCCGGTAGCCAACCACTTCCAGACCTGCCGTTCCGTCGACGTCGGTGTCGTTGCCCAGCAGCGTGTCCAGCCGGATGACCGTCGGAATGTCCTCGGCCACCAGGAACAGGTCCGGTTCGGCCACTGGCGGCGCCATGGATGTCGGCTCGAAGAACATGGTCACGGTTGCGCCGTCCACCAGTCCTTCGGGATCGGTCGCGGAGTAGCCGAAGGTCGCCTCGCCAAAGAAGCCCTCGTCCGGCGTGAAGATCAGATTGTCACCGTCGCGCACGACGTCGCCATTGATGCCGCCGGTGGCATTCTCGAATGAGACGGCGAAACCTTCGATGTCGGTGTCGTTCTTCAAGAGTTCGAGGATAGGGATGACGAGCGGCGTATTCTGCGTGCCGCGGAGCACGTTTGCGAAGGCGTCATCCCCATAACTGTCGTCCCGGGCGATCGGGCGGTCATTCACGGGCTGGTAGACAATCGTCGCCGTGGCCACGTCAAAGCCGCCCTGCCCGTCATCGACGCGGTAGGCAAAGCTCGCCTCACCGAAGAAGTTGGCGTTCGGCTCGAACAGAACGGTCTGGTTGTCGAGAAGCGTGGCGCGACCGTTCACGCTGTTTCCAACGCTGGTCAGCTCCAGCGGGTCACCTTCCCGGTCGAAGTCGTTGGCCGTAAGGCGCGCGAGGCTGAGGATGATCGGATTGTCCTCGAGGATCGGATCACCCGCCTGCGTCAACTCGAACCGGTCATCCGTCGCGTCCGGCGCATCGTTCACGGGGTTCACAACGACGGTGACCGTACCAACGGAGGTCTCCCCCGAGGGGTCCGCGACGGTGTATTCGAACGAGGCCGTTCCGAAGAAGTCATCGGCCGGCGTGACGACGATATTGCCGTCGGCATCGATCGACGCGAAGAGATCGGCACTGGATGTGACCGACTGAAGCGTCAGGAGATCGCCGTCGATGTCGGTGTCGTTCTCCAGCAATTGTTCCGGATTGAGGACAAAGGTCTGACCCTCGTCCACCGTGTACCCGTCATCATCGCCCGCAACGGGCGCGTCATTGACCGGGGTGACGTCGATGTAGACAAACGCTTCGGCGCGCCCGCCCTCGGGCGTATTTGCGGCATAGGTGAATTGCGCGGGTCCCACGTAATCGGCAAACGGCGTGAACCCGATATCGCCGCTGGATGACAGGGCCACCGTACCTCCGACGGCATCGAAGACCTGACCGACGATCATCCGGTCGCCATCCACGTCATTCGACAGAAGCCGCTCGACCCGGATCGACAGGAAATCGTCCTCGGCGACCGCAAATCCATCATCATCGCGCGCCTCCGCGATGGGACGCACGTTGATGTTGATCACGCTGTCGTCAAATGCATTCCGGTCGTCCGTGATGCGGTAGCTGATCGTCGTGGACCCGACAAAGCCGGCCACGGAGGTGAACTGGATATTCCCGTCACCGTTGATGAAGGCGGTCCCGTCCGGACTGCCATCCACTTCGATCAGACGGATCGGATCATTGTCGGCATCAAAGTCATTGCCGAGCACATCGCGCAGTTCGATGGTCAGGGCTTCGCCGGTGGTCACGGCAAAGAACCCGTCCTCGTTCGCGACGGGCGCGTTGTTGTCGAGCAGCGTCAGCAGCGTCTCCCGCAGCCAGACCGCATTGTCATCGAACCGGATCTGTTCGATCCCCCGACCATCCTGCGCCAGCGCGTCGATCAGCGTGACGCTGTCGGTGTCGTTGCCCGCGAACTCCAGAAGAACGGAGTCGCTGCCCCGGAACAGGCGCGAGACGATGACTTCGGACTGGTCGAAGCCGATGAGTTCCAGCACGTCGACATCGCCAAGGTCAGCTCGGGCGTCCTCAACCGTGTCACGCCCATCCCCCAACTCGAAGAGGAACCGGTCGCTTCCGTCGCCGCCAAAGGCCGCGTCATCGCCGAGCGACAGATTGAAGACGTCGTCCCCGGAGAATCCAAAGATGTTGTCGTCAAAGTCCGTCTGAACCCCATCAAGCGCCTGCGCCCGCATCTCGTCGCGGGTCCACACGGTATTGTTGGCGAACCGCAGGGTCAGCGTGCCGCGGAACCCGTTCTCGCCTCCAAGGGCATCGACCAGGATCAGCCGGTCGGCGAAGCCGCCATCGAAGATCAGGACAAGATCGTTGCTTTCCGGCCCGCCCCGCATGACCGAGAACAGGTCATCGGGCGAATAGTCGAGCAGCCGCACCTCGCTGTCGCCGTCACCCAATGCATCGATCCGGTCATCCCCGTCGCCCGCGGCATAACGGTAGATATCATTCCCATTGCCCCCGATGATCAGGTCACTGCCCGGCCCGCCGGTCAGATCGTCATCCCCGTCCGAACCGAGAATGATTTCTCCACCGTCGGTGGCCTGAGCGGCGACAAGTCGGGCCTGAATGTCGGCGATGGTGAAGATCGTCCCGTCGTCCTCGAGGACGATCTGTTCGATCCCACGCCCATTCGTGGACAGACCGTCAACAATGATGATCTGGTCGTCGCTGCCGGGGAATTGCAGGACAACGTCCGGACTGTCGGTGCCCAGTTGCTTGAATTGGATGTCGCCCGCCACGTACCCGCTGATGCGCAGGACGTCGGCCCCCGAGCTTGCCGCATCCCGCAGGATGTCGCGTCCGTCTCCGGCGGCGAAGCGATAAGTGTCGTCCCCCTCGGCCCCCGATACACGGTCGTCGCCCAGCCCCCCGGCAAGGTCATTGTCGGCCGCATCCCCGAAGAGGAAGTCGTCCAGTACGGTCGGGACCGCCGCAATCAGGTCAGCGACGCCCCACTCGGTTCCATCATCGAACCGAACGGTTTCGATCCGGCCGGTGGTCAGCGCGTTATCGATCCGCACCCGGTCGCCGTCCGCCCCGATCAGCAGGATCATCGCGCTGCCATCGCTGCTCTGGGCGACCTTCACGTCACCCTCGGTGATGCCCGGTCCGAGGATCAATATGTCCGCGTCGCCTCCGGCATCATCAATGCGGTCCTGATCGTCCCCGAGGTTGAACCGGTAGGTGTCGTCACCCTGCCCGCCTTCCAGCAGATCGACGCCCGTGCCGCCGGAGAGGTCATCCGCACCTCCCAGGGCGATCAGGTGATCGTCGCCCCCTTGCCCGTCCAGGATCTCGACGCCATCGGTCCCGAAGATGACGTCGTCCCCGCCGGTCGTCGCCAAGGCCATGTCGACCAGCGTCTGGGCGGTCCAGACAGTGCCATCGTCGAACCGGACCACCGAAATGGCCATGGCCGGGTCGGGTTCCCAGCCGAGGTCGAGCCGGTCGCCCGTGCCGTTGATCTGAAGAATAACCGTAGGCTGACCACGCACGATCGACACGTCGGTTGCCGCGATCCCCGGGCCGAATTGCACGATATTGGCGCCGTCGCGGTCGTCGATGCGGTCCTGACCGTCACCGAGGTTGAACAGATACGTGTCGTTTCCGCCTGAGCCTTGTAGCAGGTCATCGCCCAGATTGCCCGTAAAGGTCTCGTTCACACCGGTCCCGATGAGGGTGTCGTTGCCACCAAGGCCGTCGATGCTGTTTCCGGTGAGGATCCTGAGAACATCGTCGCCGTCCGTCGCCAGCATCGACAGGGCCCGGATCTGTTCGAGGCCCAACTCGGTCCCATCGTCAAAGGCCACACTCTCGATCTGCGCGCCGTCGAGGAGGATGCGTGTCGTCCCGCCAAGGATCCGCAATTCCAGATCGCCGCCGATCTGGACGACAGACAGATCTGCCGGAAGGATCCCGGCCGCAAATTCGATCCGGTCGATGCCGCCTTCGTCCGTCAACCGGTCGAGGCCGTCATTGGCCCCAAAAACATACCGATCGTTTTCTGCCCCCCCGATGAGCAGATCGTCTCCCGCGCCGCCTTCGAAGATATCGTTGCCGCTGAACTCCGCATCACCGTCGCCACCGGTCAGGGTGTCATTCCCCGCACCGCCCTGGATGATGTCGTCCCCGGCGCCGCCCTGAAGGTCATCATTGCCCGCCTCGCCGGCAATCAGGTCGTTGCCGAACCCACCTAGGATCAGGTCGCCGTCCGCGCCGCCGGCAAGGCTGTCATCGCCGTTGAAACCCCGGATCTCGTCCGCGCCGCCATTGCCGAAGATCAGGTCATTCAAGGGCCCGCCGCCAATGGTGTTGCCGTCTTCGCCGTCCTGGATGCCGCCACCGTCTCCGGCGAGCGCAACGCCGCCAAAGTTGGCGGCGGTCAAATCCGTGGCCAATACGCCTTCGAGACGCAGGACCGAACGACTTGAACCATCATCGGCCCGGAGAACAATCGTGGTATCGGCCCCATCCTGAACCAGCGACAGGCGTCCCGATACGAAAGGGTTGGGCGTTGAGGAGGCAAGCCGGATGACGTCGCCCGCATCCCCGGGCGTGAAGTCTGTGATCACATCTTCGGCGATATCGGCGCTGATCTCGAAATTCGGCAGGTAGCGATACGTATCGCGCCCTGCGCCGCCCGCGATCCGGTCGACGGCGTCGTCGGCCACGATATCACCGATGATGTCATCGCCGTCCCCGGCGTCGATGCTGTCGGCACCCTC
This sequence comes from uncultured Rhodobacterales bacterium, assembly GCA_964391555.1. Classification (GTDB taxonomy): domain Bacteria; phylum Pseudomonadota; class Alphaproteobacteria; order Rhodobacterales; family Rhodobacteraceae; genus JAMWZF01. The sequence continues at coordinate 43,240 of CAYMMT010000002.1, read as the reverse complement.
GCCGCCTTCGATGTAATCACCAAGCGCGGTGCCGTTCAGCGTATTGGCGGTGCCGTCACCATAGATCGCATCTCCGTCGATCCCGAGGTCGGGTGCCACGCGAGATATGATCTCGGCAGCCGTCAGGGTAACCATGCCGTCGGACAGCAGAACCTCTTCGATCCGGCCCGATCCGTCATCGGCGAAGAAGCCGCGCACGACGATCTTGTCGGTGCTGCCGCTGAAGCGGATGGTCAGGTCGCTGGCGTCGTCACCGGTCTGGCTGAACCGCAGATCGTCCGCGCCATAGCCTTCGATACGCAGGACATCTCCCGCGCTGTCGCCCTGATCGCCGATCTCGTCCATGCCGTCGCCGGCGGCAAAGATGTAAAGGTCATCGCCGGATCCGCCGGTGGACGTATCGTTGCCGGTTCCCCCGGTGAGGGTATCGGCGCCTTCGCCTCCGTCGAGGACATCATCGTCGGCCCCGCCGTCGAGTTCGTCATTGCCCGCAAGGCCGCTCAGACTGTCGTCACCGTCAAGCCCGATCAGGAGATCGGCCTGATCGGAACCGACGTAGTCATCATCGCCGGGCGTGCCTGCGGTTGCCCGGGCAAGAAGCTCTGCGGCATCCCAGGAGGAGCCGTCATCGAAGGTGATTGTCTCGATCGTCCCAACGCCGCTCAGGGCGTTTTCGATGGTCAGACGGTCCTCGGTTCCGGCAAAGCGCAGTTCGAGACCGGTCACGGTCTTGCGCACGGAGATATCATCCGCCCCGATGCCCGGCCCGAACGCGATCCGGTCAAGGCCCGCCGCGTCGTCGATGGTGTCCTGACCGTCGCCGGTGTTGTAGATATAGGTGTCGTCGTCGGCGCCGCCGCGCAGAATATCCGGCCCGGAGCCTCCCCGCAGGGTGTCGTTGCCCTCATCGCCTTCCAGAAGATCGGCGCCTTCATCGCCGCGAAGATCGTCGTCACCCGCCCGGCCAAAGAGGGAATCGTCCCCAAGACCGCCCGCGAAACTGTCACTGATATCAGACCCCTGGACGTTGTTCGGCGCCCCGTCCAACGATTGGGATGCGCTGAGGATATCGGCGAAGGTCCAGATCGCCCCACCTGCGAAGCGAAGTTCTTCGATGCGGTTCGACGATGTGTCCAAGGCGCCGATCAGGGTAATCCTGTCCTCGGTCCCGATCAGACGCAGAACAAGATCGCTGCCGTATTGATCGACCCGCAGGTCGGCCTCGGCGATGCCCGCTCCCAACACGATGGCATCTGTCCCGGCGAGGTCCTCGATCGTGTCCTGCCCATCGCCAAAGCCGAACCGGTAGATATCGTCGCCGGAGATATCGGTCAGGGTGTCATTGCCCTGCGCTCCGGTTGTATCGTCGTTGTCGGCACCGCCTTCGACGGTGTCATCCCCGCCTCCGGCCTCGATGGTGTCGTCACCTGCGCCCGCGTCGATGTCTTCAGCCTCACCGTCGCCGGTCAGCGTCTCGCCAAGGTCGGTTCCGTTCAGAACCGGTTCGAGAGCCGCGGCCATGTTGGCCAGATCGGCATGGGTCCAGACGGTCCCGTCGTCGAAGCGAACCTCTTCGACCACGGCATTCGCATCAGCCAGGGCATTCTGAATGATGATCCGGTCTTCGGTGCCGGTGACCCGCAGATGCAGGTCCGAGCCGACGCCGAAAACGGTGAAGTCCGACGGCATCAACGCCGCGTCGATCACAACGGCGTCGACGCCGCCGGTTTCCGCAATGGTTTCGTTGCCGCTGCCGATGCCAAAGCGGTAAATGTCACCGCCAAGTCCGCCGCGCAGCAAATCGGCCCCCGGGCCGCCGGTCAGGTCATCGGCCTCATCACCCCCGATCAGCTCGTCGGACCCCGCCCCCCCGATCAGGGTGTTGTTGCCCGCGCCCCCGCTGATCGTGTCGCTGCCGGCAAGCCCGTCGATAACGTCATCAAGGTCAGAGCCGACAATGACATCGGTCCCGCTGCTGCCTGCCGTGGCAAAGGCTATGAGGTCCGCGTGAGACCACTCCTGACCTCCGGCAAAAGCAATCGTTTCAATTGCTTGTGCGCTGTCACCCAACGCGCCGACCAGATGAATTCGATCTTGGGTGCCCGTGATGATGAGGGCGATCGTGCCGCCCTCGACCCCTGCGACCTCCACGTCTCCCGGAGCGATCCCGGGGCCGAACTCCAGCCGGTCAAGGCCCGACAGATCGGTGATCTGGTCAAACCCGTCACCAAGGTCGAACCGGTAGGTGTCGTTGCCCGAGGCATCGAGCAGGAGATCATCGCCCTGCTCACCGATGAAGATATCGTCACCACCCATTCCATCGAGCGTGTCGGCAAAATTGGTCCCGGTGATGGTGTCGTCGGTATCCGACGTCGCGATCAGCTGACCGCTGAACGGAATGGCGCGACCCAGCAACTCGACCCGATCCCAAATGGTGCCGTCGTCAAACCGCACCTCGGCGATCATGTCGTCGGTCATGCCGTTTTCGATGGTGATCCGGTCCTCGGTTCCGGCGATCTTCAGGATCAGGTCACCGGACCCGTCGGCGGTCTCTTCGACGATGACATCGGCGGGCAGGATCGTGGCATCAAAGACAATCGCATCGCTGCCCGAGGACCAGCCGCTGTCGTTGATGAGATCCTGTCCGAACCCGGCCGAGAACAGATACGCGTCGTTGCCGCGCCCGCCATCGATGGTGTCGTCTCCGGCGCCGCCGTTCAGCGTGTCGTTGCCGGAATCGGCAAAAAGCGTGTCATTGCCCGCGTTGCCGACGAGCGTATTGTCGCGGAAATTGCCGGTGATGTCGTCGTCACCCGCCCCGCCTTCGGGCAGCGGCGGATTGTCCCCTTCGATGAAGGGTCGATCGACAAAGTCAGCTATTTCAAAGACATCGGATTGCGACCAGATCGTTCCGTCGTCAAAGCGGACCTCGTCGAACTGGAAATCGAAGATCGTCAGGCGGTCTTCGGTGCCGTTGATGCGGAAAATGATCGACCCGCCTTCAAACTCGCTCTCGACCCGCACATCGGTTGGCAGAATGCCCGCCTCGAAAATGATCGCGGAAACCGCCTCGGGCGCGGGCTGGAAGTCGATGAAGTCCTGTCCAAAGCCCGGGCCAAAGACGAAATTCGCGCCGCCGTCGAAGTCGCTGAGCCGGTCGTTTCCGGGGCCGCCGTTGATCGTGTCAAAACCCGCCCCGCCATCGATTTCGTCGTTGCCGCCATTGCCCGACAGGGTGTCGTCGCCGCCGTCGCCCGTGATCGTCTCGAAATCTGCATCACCTGTCAGCGTCTCTGCGGTGCCGTCACCCGGCAGATCTTCCACCGGCAGCGGAACGGCCAACGCCATCAGGTCGCCGAGCGTCAGGACAGACCCATCGGCCTCGAACACAACCTGATCGATCGCTCCGACAAACACGCCTTCACCGGTCTCGTCGAACGGCAGATCCATGAAGAGGATGTCGTTCGTGCCGATGAAGGTCAGCAGCAATTCACCAAAGTTGCTATCCTCGTAGACGACGAAATTCGCCGGCAGGAGAGTGGCATCGAAGACGACGGTATTGACGTCGACCCCGTCTCCGCCCTCACCCTCGTCTTCAAAGAAGAAGTTCCCGTCAAAGAGCCGGTCCTGGCCGAAACCCACCGAGAACCGGTAGGTATCGCTGCCCTGACCTCCCTCGAGTTCATCGTCGCCCGGACCGCCTGTCAGATCATCGTCGCCGTCGCCGCCGAACAACTCGTCATTACCGCTTGCCCCGTCGATGGTGTCGTCGCCGTCTCTCGAGAAAAAGGTTTCGTCCAGACCGGTTCCGACCATGATGTCGTCGGTGGCGGTCTGCTCGGCAGAAATGACCTGGCCATCGGGGTTAAAAGGCACCGCGCGGGACAACAGTTCCGCCAGATCCCACGTCGTCCCGTCGTCAAAGCGCACTTCGTCGATGCCGCCGCTCAGCGGCAGGGGCAAGGCCCCGTTGACGATGGTCAGGCGGTCCGTGCCCCCCGCGATCAGCAGGATCAGGTCGTCGCCATTCTGGGCGACCGTGACATCCAGCGGATCAATCGTACCGTCGAATACGACCGCGTCGAAATTGGGCAGCGCGTTGTCACCACCGTCGTCAAGCCGGTCCTGCCCAAAGCCGCGCGACAGTTCGTAGACGTCGTCGCCGCCAAGGCCCCGGAGCAGGTCATTGCCCGTTCCGCCCGCAATGGTCTCGCTGGCATCGGTGCCGTTCAGGGCGTCGTTACCGCCGCCGCCCTCCATCCGGCTGCCGCCGGACAGGCCGTTCAGCGTGTCATCGCCTGCCCCGCCCAAAAGCAGATTGGTCGCCGGATTCCCCTGAATGTCGGCACCAACCGGGCCCGGATAGGGCGTCGCGGCGGCCACCATGTCGGCGTAACTCAGCGTCACACCGTCGCCGGTAAAGACAACGGATTCCACCGTGCGCGATCCGTTGCTGCCAAAGGCACCGAGAATCCGCAGTTCGTCTTCCGTACCGGTGACGCGCAGGATCAGGTCATTGCCGTCCTGATGGATCGCAACATCCGTTGACAGGATTGCCGCATCGAATTCGACCACATCGGTATTGTTGCGGGAGGACCAGCCAGTGTCCTCGTCAATCAGGTCACGACCGAACCCGGCAGAGACGAGATAGGTGTCAGAGCCGCCACCCCCGCCGACGAGCCTGTCGTCACCCGGTCCGGCCACCAGCGTATCGTTGCCCGCGCCGCCGAACAGGGTATCGTTCCCCAGACCGCCGTCGAGCAGGTCATTGCCCGCATCACCGTTGAGAACGTCAAAGCCAGCGTCTCCGTTGACCGTATCATTGCCCGACCCGGCAGAAATCTGGTCGTCCCCGGCAAGGCCGTCGATACTGTCGTCGCCGGCCCCACCCGCCAGGATATCGTTGCCCGGCGTCCCAATCTGCGCCAGCGCAAGCAGGTCTGCATGGGCGAGTTCGGTCCCGTCGTCGAACCGAACACTCTCCACGATGAAATCAGCGCCACCCACACCGTCCTGAACGGTGACCCGGTCTTCACTGCCGGCAAATTCGAGGATCAGGTCACCGCCAACTGCCCGGACCCGAAGGTCCGCGGGGTCGATGCCTGGGCCAAACTCGATAACGTCGCCCGAGGAATTGTTGCTCCACCCGTCCTCCGAGATGATGTCCTGACCGAACCCGGCCTCGAAGCGGTACGTGTCGTTCTGGTCGTTGCCCTGAAGGAAGTCGTTGCCCGCGCCGCCGATGATCGTGTCGGCGCCGGTCTTTGTGATGATGGTGTCATTGCCACCACCCCCATTGACCAGATCGGCATCATACCCGGTTTCAATGCGTTGGTCTTCGGTCGACGGCGCATGGGCCAGCGCCAAAAGCTCGGCATGGGTGAAGGTTCGATTGTCGTCGAAACGCACGGTTTCGACCCGCTGATCGTCGTCGTTGATCGTTCCCTGGATGACAAGGCGGTCTTCGCTGCCCACGAAGGTGAGGACGAGGTCGGTCGCGGTGGCCTCGACCCGCATGTCATCGGCACTGAGCCCGGGGCCAAACAGAATGAGGTCGCCACCGGAGGTGAACGACCAGCCTCCTTCGGACAGGATGTCCTGACCAAATCCGGCGTCAAACCTGTAGGTGTCGTTCTGGTCGCCACCGATCAGCAGATCATTCCCCGTGCCGCCGGTGATATCGTCGGCCCCGTCCTTGCCCAGAATGGTGTCATTGCCGCCGCCCGCATCGATGCTGTCGGCGTCGTAACTGCCCTCATAGGTCTCATCGTCGTCGTTGGGCTGATAGGCCAATGCCATGAGGTCGGCATGGCTGAGGGAGCGCCCATCCTCGAAGAGGACGGATTCCACCCGGAAATCATCGTCGAGCAGGGTATTCTGGATGGTGATCTGGTCTTCGGTTCCCGCGATCCGGAGGATCAGGTCGTTCCCGCTGACTTCCGCACGGATATCCTCAGGCGCGATCCCCGCCCCGAACTCGATCCGATCCGCGGTATCGCTGTTGGACCACCCGTCGTCCGAGACGATATCCTGTCCGAAGCCCTGTTCGAAGAAATAGACATCGTTTTCGTCATTGCCGATCAGGAGGTCGTTGCCGGTCCCGCCAATGATCGTATCGATGCCTTCCCCGGCGCGGATCGTGTCGTTGCCGCCACTTCCATCAAGCGTTTCTTGGTTGTAGCTGCCGATCAGCGTTTCGTCGGCATCCGTGGATTGATTGGCAAGTGCCAGAAGTTCCGCGTGGGTCAGTTCGGTCCCATCCGAGAAGCGCACAACCTCGATCCGGTCGCGCGCCGTGGTCAGGGAATTCCGGAGCGTCACACGGTCGTCGGTGTCCTCGAACGACAGGATCAGGTCGGCGCCCGTCGCCGTGACGCGCAGGTTTGCCGGGTCGAATCCGGCCTGGAATTCAACGACGTCCGCGGGCGACCCTGACCCGCCGGCGTTGTCCTCGACCACGTCCTGACCAAAGCCCGGTCCAAAGAGGTAGAGGTCGTCCTGATTGCCACCGTAGAGCGTATCGTTGCCTTCATTGCCGACAAGCGTGTCATTGCCGTTGAGTGCGGTGAGGGTATCGTTCCCCCAACCACCTTCGAGCAGTTCCGGATCGTTGGTGCCGCCTATCATCTGCGCGGTGACCCGTTCGAAGGCCGCACCGTTGAGATTGCCGGAGGTCAGGTCCTCGGCCAGAACATCTCGCAACCGGATAATGCGCCGCGCGGCCTCCAGGTCATGCGTGCCGTCATCTACGAAATAGATATATGTATCAGCGGCTTCCTGCCGGATGATCACGTCACCATCAAGACCGTCGGCAAGCCGGATATCCAGCACATCGCCCAGGTCGCCGGTCTCGAAATTCAGGATCGTGGTCAGCGCGGCATCGTCGTTCTCCAGAGGCACGAAGAAATCGAACGTGTCTACGACACCATCGGTGGCCGAAAGTGTCCGTGGCTGCGTGACCGGTCCGGAGCCACCGCCCGAGCCGCCGCCGCCTGAGCCTGCTGTTGCGTCGTCGAACAGGTCATCCGTGAAGGGGTCGGTTCCCGGCGTCGAAGGACTCAGCAGCCGTTGCGCGGCTTCCTCGCTGATCAGCGCAGCATCCATCTCGGCTTCGTCCAGCGCGCTGCCGCTGTCGAACCGGATTTCGTTTATCGGCCGGTTGGAAAAGCCGAACTGATCCTTGATCAGAAGCTCATCGTCACGACCGATGAACCGCAACAACAGGTCATTTCCAACCCGCGTCAGGATCGTGTCGGCCTCGATAAAGCCGGCCCCGAGTTGCACGATGTCGTTGGAGCCCGACCAGTTGCCCGCCTCGACAATTTGATCTCGACCATCGCCGGGGTTGAACAGGTAGCTGGTGTCCCCGCGCCCGCCGGCCAGAACATCATTGCCGGTGTTCCCGCCGATGGTCGCATCCAGTTCGGCAAAGGTGCCAAGGTCGATGGCGTCGTCACCGGCCGTGCCCTCCCCCGCGCGCGAGATGATCTCGGCCAGGTCCCAGGTCACCCCGTTGGAGAACACGAACTCCTCGATCCGGCCATCAATGTGGTCGTCGCCGAGGTCGGCAAACATGTTGCGGATTGTCAGACGGTCCTGGCCGCCGCTGATCCCGATGACCAGGTCCTCGGGGCCGACGGAGAGGAAGACGACGTCGGAAGGCGAAATCCCGGCTTCGAACCGGATCCGGTCCACGGCAGCGCCGTCGATCGACTCCACGTCCTCGATAACGTCCTGACCATCGCCGCGGGCAAAGACATAGGTGTCGCTCTCGCTGTGGCCCTGGGTCAGGTCATTGCCCTGCTCCCCGTAGATGACATCCGCACCCGCACCGGTTTCGACCCAGTCATTGCCGCCGCGTGCGAAGACGTCGGTGCCGGTTCCCACCGTCGAGATGATGATGTGGTCATCCCCATCCGTCCCGGGTATGGCCCGCGACACGGACGCAATGGACTGCGTGGTTCCGTCGGCGAATTCCAGTGTCCCGACAACCGCATCGGGGTCCCCCGCCGGGTCAAGCAGCGTCAGCCGATCATCGCCCCCAGCAATTTCGAGGATCAGGTTTCCGTTGATATCCCGCTTGGCAAGGATGTCGGACGGGGCAATTCCATCACCGAAGAGGATCGTCCCGAAGCCGTCGGTCGTTCCGTTGGAACTGATCCGGTCCTGCCCGTCCCCGCGCGAGAACAGGTAGACGTCCTGACCCTCGCCATCCACGATCAGGTCATTGCCGAAGCCGGGGCGGTAGATTTCGTCGCCCGGCGTACCGAGCAGCAGGTCGTCGGTATCGGACCCCACCGCGTTGACCAGATCCAGCAGGACGTCGCGCGTCCACTCGGTCCCGTCGCCAAAGATCAGAAGCTCGATCGCCGCATCGCGGATAATGATGGCGTCGTCGCTGTCGGCAAAGGTCAGGATCAGGTCATCGCGATCAGCGGCCATGCGCTCGACCCGCACGTCCTGCGGCTGGTACCCGGCAAGCTGAAGCGTATCAAAGCCTTGATCGTCCTCGATCACATCCTGCCCGTCGCCGATGGTGAACAGGTAGGTATCGTCCCCCCGACCGGCGTTGGTCAGGTCGTCGCCGGTCCCGGCATCGACGGTATTGGCCCCGTCACCGCCAATAATGATGTCGTCGCCATCGGTGGCCTGATCTTCGATCATCTCGCGAACGAGATCGCTGGCGGTCCAGATCGTCCCGTCGGAGAATTGGACCGTCGGGATCGGCCCGTTGCCCAGCGCGCCCGCAATTTCGATCTGGTCTCCCGTCGACGGCACCTGCACGATGAGGTCATCAGTATCCGCGTCGGCCCGCCGCACGGTCACGTCAAAGGGAACCACACTGGCAAGAAGCAGCGTCGCGTCCGAGGCTCCGGGGAGCATTTCGACCCGGTCCAGTTGACCACCCTCGCCGATTGCCACCACGGCGCCATCGGCCATCAGGATCAGGTCGTGCCCGGCGCCGGGATTCAGCGGCACGCCGATCTCGAAAAGGCTGGTGTCGAGGATGTTCTGACCGCCACTGGAGGTGTTTTCAAGAATACGCGTGCGGACATCCTGAATGGTCAGGACAGTCCCGTCCTCGAACTCGAAGAACTCGACCGGATTGTCGCGGTAGCCGCCTAGAACGGCGATCCGGTCGTCGGTGGCCGCCAGTCGAATGACAAGGTCGCCATCGACCTCTTCGAACGTCACGGTTGCGTCCGTGATCGCCGTTCCAAAGATCAGTCGGTCAATGCCGGCGGTGTCGCGGATGCTGTCGCTGCCGGAGCCGTAGCCAAAGCGATAGGTGTCGTCGCCACCGCCCCCCTCCATGGCGTCGTCGCCCGCGCCACCGTCAATGATGTCGTCGCGCGTATTCAGACCGATGAGTTCTTCGTCGCCGTCCCCGCCGGTGAGCATCCGGTCGAGAATCTCGTCGAGCGTCAGGGAACTGCCGTCGCCGAAACGGAAAAGCTCGACCGTGCTGCCCTCCAGGCCACCAACGATAGTCAGCACATCCGATCCGTTGCCCAGATCAATCACCAGATCGGCGCCATCCCGGGAAATGATGAGAGCATCTTCCGTCACCGAGGTTCCGAACTGCACCTCGTCGATGACCCCGGCCGCGTCGGGCCGTTCGATGATCTGGTCGAAGTCGTAGTCGGCTCCGAAGGCATAGACGTCCGCGGCCGTCCCGCCCACAAGCGTGTCGTCCCCTTGCCGACCGTCAAGGACGTTCGGTTCGGTCGGATTCCCCTCGATGAGGTTGTCGCCCCGGTTGCCGCCCTCGATTGCCAGAAGCTCTTCGACGTCCCCGATATCGAGGAAACCGCCATCGCTGAATTCGAACCGCTCGATACCGTTGTCGAGGTCGAGGAACTGGTTGCGGATGCGCAGTGTATCGGTCCGCTCGGCGACCGAGATGACAAGGTCATTGCCGTCTTTCGTGAAGATGACATTGGCCTGGGTGATGTCGTCGCCGAACCGGACGATGTCATCCTCCGGCACGAAAATGCCTTCGCGGTCGGCCCAGGACGCGCGGACCCGGGTGTCGACGATAAGGTCCTCGCCGTAGCCCACGTCAAAGAGGTAGATGTCCCCGCCGTCGCCACCGAACAGCGTGTCATTGCCGCCCCGGCTGTCCAGCAATTCCGCAAAGTTCGAGCCGGTGATGGTTTCCGCGCTGTCCGTGCCGACAAGGTCGATGTCTTCGGGATTGAAGTCGAAGAATTCGAGGGTGCGGTCGTCGAATTGGAAGAATTCCACGGCAAACTGTTGCTGACCCGCGCGGACATACTGGTTCTCGAGGATGACCTGGTCTCCGGTGCCCCGGATCGTCATGATCAGATCAAGCGCGGTACGGGAAAACTCGATGTCCCCGGACTCCAGCATCTGGAACTCGATCTTCTCCGATCCGCCGGAATCCATAATGGTGTCAACACCGTAGCCCGACGCGTAGATATATGTATCGCTCCCGCTCTGGCCCTCCAGCCGGTCATTGCCAAGCCCGCCGTCGATTCGGTCCGATATACGTTCAAATCCGTAGATGGTGTCGTCACCATCGGTCTTGGCGATGTCGACAAAATGCTGGAGAAGCTTGAAGTAGTCCCAAACGGTGCCGTCGCCGAACTCGATCTCTTCGATCAGGTTGGTGAATCCGACAAGCAGGATCCAGTCGAGGTAATCGGTCATGATGACCTCATCCTCGGTACCGGATATCCGCAAGGTCAGGGTGTCGCCGCTGCCATCGCGCAGGAAGTCGAAATCGGTCCAGCGCAGATCATTCAGAAACTGAAGCTTGTCGTCTTTCGGACCGAACAGGGAGGAAGAGAAGTCGGCGTCCAGCACGACATCCTTCCCGTAGTCCCGGCCGAAGAGATACGTGTCGAAACCCTCCTGACCGGTCAGGAAGTCGTCCCCGGCGCCACCATCCAGCGTATTGTCATTGAGCATGCCGTAGATGGCGTCGTCGCCATCGGTCTTGGCATTCTCGATCACCCGGCGGACGATCTCGGTGTACTCGAGCACCCCGGCCTTGTCGAAAATGATCTTCTCGATCAGGTTCGGAGCGACGTAGCTCAGTCCGTCGTCCGCACCGATCAACGTACTGAAGGCGCCGAGGTTGAGGCGTACGCCACCGAACTGCCCGACCAGTTCGATGCTGTCCTCCGTCAGGTTGCCATCGGCATCCTTGAGCGTGATCAGGAGGTCGTCGCTGTTGCCGTCGCGTGTCAGATACAGGTCATCGGGCGTGATATCGCCCTGGAACATGAGAAAATCCATGCCCGCCTGAACCGGCCCGAACGAGAAATTGCCCAGGTCGTCGATCACGTCCTTCCCGTGACCGCGTTCATAGATATAGGTGTCCCCTCCGGCCCCGCCGCTCAGGAAATCGTTGCCGAGGCCGCCGAACAGAATGTCCCCGGACCCCGACCCGAAATAGGCGTCGGCCTCGTCAAGCGCCGCGCGATCGAAGTCGATGACCTCGAACGACATGCGGTAGCGGTCCCAGACCTGACCGTCAGCAAAGACGATGTCGTCGACACCGGTCTGCAGCTGCACGCCGTTGGCGAGGTAGATGTTCCGCTCGCCGAGGAACTGGTCCGTCAGGCGCACGAAATTCGCGCCGTCATTGTAGAAGAGGATCAGGTCTTCGCCGTCGCGCACGGCGTCGACATCCTCGGACCGCAGATGTGCAAAGCGAAGTTGGTCGTCGTCTCCCAGATCCCGGTCGTAGATGATGTCGTCACCGGAATTGCGGCCGATGACATAAACGTCGGTCTGGGCTTCGCTTGAGTCGAACGCCTGCGCATCCGCCTCGAAGCTGCCAACAACCTCCTGATCGCCCTCGGTGAGATAGAAGAAGTTGACCCCCTCCTGGCCACGGACCTCGGTGTCTGTTGCCTGGTGGGTGATGATCCGACGCTCGTCGATCGAGAAAGCGTTGGCAATCCCGATCAGATCCAGATCGACCGGCACGTTTTCGTAAGCGGCAATGATGGTCTGGAAGATCGACGCCTGATCGACATTCGCCTTGGCTTCGAAGAAGAAATCCGGATCGCCCGGTTTATAGTCCGGGTAGATCTGAACCAGGATCGCGTTCCACTGGACGAAGTAGTCGTAGACGGCATCGTTGTCGTTGCTGTCCGGCGCGCCTTCAAAGATCGCCTCGAACATCGGTGCAAGTTCGCGGTCCGATGTCGGGCGATAGACGTCGCCTTCGAGGTCATAGGTGATGTCGCGGGCGAAGTCCTTGAGCCCGTCCTGAATCGCAAGGCGTACGGCAAGGCGGCTGCTGGTGATCCAGTATTGCTGGAACGACGTCTCCACCAAGTCGATCATCGGCTTGATGACCGACACGAACTCTTCGGTGGACGAGGTATAGCTGCCGCCTTCGACCACGCGGTAGTCGATCAGCCCGGTGGCGTTGTCGAGCGTCGCGCTCAGCATTTCTTCCTGGAATTCGAAACCGCCAAGCGAGACGGAGAACTGGAATTGCCCCGGCGTCAGTAGCTCGACACGGAAGGCGCTGTCATCGGTGACATTCACCTCGTCCAGCGTGTCGAAATCGACCTCGAAATTGCGCAGGTTGAATTCGCGGCTGTCGCCGATCTTGAATTGCAGCTCGAGCGCACGGTCGAGATTGCGGGCCCAGACAAAGAACTTGCCGTCCTGATCGGTAACCTCGACGGTGTAATCGACCACGATCCCGTCGTTGATCCGAACGCCGATTTGTTCGACCTCGACATCGGCGAAGGGATTGAACTGGATGTCTTCAACACGCCATTCCTGCCCCGCATCCCGCGGCAGGGCGACAATGTCGTCGATGGTCGGCGCCGCAATCACCGCACCGGTGTCGTCGACGATTTCCCGTCCGCTTGCCAGCCGCCACGATCCATCCGGGTTCTGAATGCCATAATCGTCGATGACCGCCCGGTCCTCGACGATCCGCATCAGGTAGGGCGCGTTTTCGCGGAACTCCACCTCGGTGCCCCGCGTCGCCCGCGACCAGGTTTGTTCCACTTGCCACGTCTGGTCCGGGTCGGCGGACATGGCCAACAGGTCTTCCATGGTCGCGCGGGCAATCGGGTCGCCGCCGGCATTCGTGACGGGCGCTCCGCTGTTGAGCGTCCAGAACCCACCGATGTCATCTTCAATGTAGATGCCGTAGTCGGCCAGCGTCACCGTCCCGTCGGCAGCGGTTTCAAGCAGGACGGGCGTCAATTCCCGACTTGTTTCAAGGGTTTGACCCCAGTAGCTGAGGACCGGGCCAACTTGTCTCTGCAGCAGGAAGTAGTCCGGCGTGGTCATCGAGCCCGCCACGTCGGTGACGATCTGACCGAAGGCCACGTCGTTGGCCATCGCGACGCTGAGGTCCGTCATCGAGCCATAGCCGGCGCTGTCGACCTCGAGGTTCTGCTGCCACGGCGCAAGACCCGCTTCCCCCGCGAACCGCGTGAACGTCTCGATGCTGTTGAAGATCGCCTCGAACATGTTGCGGACGCTGCCATCGGCCATCAGGACCTCGCCCGCGGTCAGCAACTCCGTACCCTGCGGCGTGGTTGCCCCCAGTTCGGAATTGTTCAGGTCGATGGACACGATCCCGAGCTCGTCAAGCGTGCGCAGTTCGCCGGCGTCGGTTTCTCCGTTCGTGTTGGCGTCCTGCCAGATCAGAAGCTCCTGCCATATCAGGTCCGCCGCCGTGATCTTTCCGTCGGCATTGCCGCCGTTTTCGATCAGGTCGTATTGCGACAGCTCGGCGTATCCCCCTTCGAACCGGTTGCCGAACATCTCGCCGATATCGTCAATACGGCCGTTGTCGTTTTCATCAACGACAAGGAAGCCGTCGTCCCCCTTCACCCACCCGGTGACCTCTGCAAAGAGGTCCTGATCGATGTCGAAATAGACCTGGTTCCTGACTGTCCCGAGGGTTTCAATGCCGTCGCCGTCCAGATCGATGATGAGCGGGTCCGCGCCGGTGACCCATGCGGCGGCTTTCGCGGCACGGACCGCCGCACCGGCCATCCAGTACGCCCCATTTGCAAGTCCAAGAGCTTGCAATGCCTTCAGCAAACCGCCGACCATCGGGGTTGACGTCACGATTTGCGCCGCGGGTCCCAACCCACCCATGATCAGGGAAATTTTGCTCGGCAGGTTCCAGAGCATCCCCAGATCGGCGGTGTTGTTCGAAACGCTGTCGGTAAAGCTTTGCAGGCCGCCAACCGACGTCGCGATGATGTCCTCGACGAATCCGCTGCCGCCGGCCGCGTCCTTCCAATAGTTCAGGGACGTGTCGAAATCATACCCGACAATCCGCTGGGTCCCGCGCGCTCCGGCGAGAAACCCATCGCCAACTTCGTATTCTTCGGGAAGCTCCTTGCCGGTGGAAATGCGGAACAGCAAATCCGTCATGTTGAAAATGTGCAGGTCTTTCTCACCTGACGCAGCGGTTCCCTTCAGGAAGGACCCGGTCGTGAGGTACACGATGTTCGGCAGCCAGGTATCGTAAAGCGGCAAGATCCCCAGCGCGAGGTTGGTCGCCAGTCCGGTGAATGCAAATGCGTCGGCAACAGTCCCCAGAACGTCAAGACTTCCGGTCAGCCCCCCCACCGCCCACGATGTGGATGTCGCGCCCATGTCGCCGCCGGTGAGCGGCACCCCGTAGAATGACAGAATGTCATCCTTCTGCGGGTCAAAAATGGTCGTATCCGGCGCGAACCAGAAATGGTCTGCGTTCTCGCTTCCTTCGACAACCTTCTGGGTGCCATCAAGGCCATCGTAAGTGTCGCCGTAGAGTTCTCCGTTCTCGGAGAAATTTATGATCAGGTCCCGGCCCTTGCCACCGGCCGTGATGACATTCTCTCCGCCGACGACCACGATCAGGTCATCGTCATCCCCCCCGTCGATGACAAGTTCCCCGCCCTCCGGCGTGGTCGAGACATAGACGACGTCGCGCCCGGCCTCGAGGCGGATATTGCCTCTGCCCGAATGGGTGCCTTCATCCTCCGAGGTCATCACGAACCGGTCGGATTCCTCGGTGAAGGTGATGCTGTCGACGTTCTTGAAGCTGACCTTGTCGTCGGGGATGACAGCGTCCTCGACGACAACCGCCCCATAAACCAACGCCGGTAGCGCCGGACCGACAACCGCGGATGTCAGATACAGGGCGTCATAGGCGAACTCCGCGCCAATGGCGGTGGCTTGCAGTTTACCGTCGCGGTAATAGACGCCCCGGTCCCCGAAAAACCCGTCGCGGGTGTTGAAGCGCAGGACGTCACCTTCGGAGCCGTTGTCGTCATGGGCGCCGAAATCGATGACGATCTCGTCGCGGAAGATGTCGATCCACTGGTCCTTGTCGATTTCGACATCGTCTTTCTTGTCGCTCAGAAAGATCGTTTCGATGTTGAAGATTAGGTCATCAACGGTGTTTCCGTTGGAATCAACGCCTTCGATTTGCGCCTGCACCGTAAATTCGTCGATCAGGCCGAAACCGCGGTCGGCAACATCCGGCGACAGGGTGATGAGCAGGACATTTTCGTCCGCTCCCGTGCCATAATCGAGCAGGTCGTCCCCGTCACCGCCGAGATAGACATTGATCCCGTCGTTGCCGATCAGCGTGTCGTCGCCGGATCCCGCCTTGATGAAGTCGTCGCCGTCGTTGCCATCGATGGTGTCGGCGCCGCCGTGACCGAACAGCAGGTCGTTGCCTGTGGTCCCGGTGATGTCCTCGGCCTGATCATTGCCGATGAACACGTCGACCGAGGCGTCATCCCCCCGGCCCGTCGCCGGTCCGAGAACGCGCTCGGGCAGGACAAAGGTCGTTGCGCTTTCCCGCGCCCGCAAGTGGAACCGGTCAAAGATCTCGGCGGAATTCGCTTCCCAACCGACAAGGGCGAGGTCCTCTTGCGAGGACAGCCCCGACCACCGCTTGAGCGTGTCGAACCACCCCTCATCGGTCTGGGCAAAGAAGGTGTCCCGGAATTTGTCAAGGTCGATGGGATCGAGCTTGGCCGAGAGGCCGAGCTGGTCCTTCCACAATTCTTCGGAGGCGTCGAAGGCCAGCGTGTTCTTGTCGTCAGCGAGCGTGAGAACACCCTCGCGCGCGTCGGCGTTGTCCTCAATGTCCTGAATCGCCAGGGCGCCCGCATATTGCACCGCGAAGTTGGCCAGTTGCTGGGTGACATCCCGAAAGAACGTGACGCTCAGGAAGATCGTGACCGAGGGATCAAAGGCGACGTATTTGTCGAACACGAGGCCGGGCTCATCCGACATGACCTCGCCGAGCTCGTCCATGTCGTTGAAGAGCGACCAGATCGCCGTGTCGCCGAACGGGCGTTCTCCGGACTCCAGCGCGGAATAGGCGATGGCCGATTCCATCGTGGTGACATTGGCGCCCTGTTCGCCGTTGAAGCTCTCTATGTCCGGGATCGTGTCGGCGATATCAGAGTTGAACCACGCGTCCCACATTTGCTGGCCGACCTGCTGCCAAGCGGTCTTTCCGTTGTCTCGGGCCCAGATGAGATGCGCCAGCAACGCCTGCGAGTGGAGTGCGATGGGGTCTCGTTCCCCTCCGAAACTGGGGATCGATTCGTAGGGGCTCCCCAACAGGAGACGCGCCGCGGACAGGAATTCGCCAAAGGTTGAATAGGCGTCGATGCCGCTTGTCTGCACCCCTCCGGGGATCGCCAAGTCAAAGTATCTGAGCGCGGCAGCAGGGTCGCTTATCGCAAGATCGATGACCGCGTCCGAGACGAGCTCGTATGGCATGTGATCGAACAGAGTACCCTCGGTCCCGTAGAGAGCTGCAACAACACCAGCCAGTCCGCCCCCGAGCGAATGCCCGGTGGTGGTGATTTCTTCAGGTGTCCGGGGGCGTATTCTGGTGACAAGCGGGCTGTCCGGGTCGTCGGGGTCTTCCGGCTCGGTATAGGGCTCGCCGTAGACGTCGATGGCGCCCTGATAGAAATCGAGCGCCAGCGGCACCTGCCCTCCGCTCCCGAGGACACCGTCAATGAAGCCGAGAGCCGCCGACCAGCCGTTTATCGCGTCGGTCAGGATTGGCGAACCGCCCAGGTCGTCGAAAAGGGCTGCATTGGTTCCGCGGAACGACAGGGTCAGGTCGTCCGATATGGCGCCGACGTTCGACGTATCATACGCCAAGGCGTAGAAACCGACGTCCTGCCAGCTGTTGTAGATGACCCCGCTCGGATCGTAGTCCGACAGATTGAGGATCGTGGCGTCCCCGATCTGGGAGCCGGTCAGGGAGAGGTTGTCCTCGTATCCCCGATTGTAAACATCCATCGCCAAAATGGCGAGGTACAGGTCGCGACTCTCAGCCATAGTCACTCCGCTTCCACTTCCCCCCGGGGGCGGATGCAGCGTGTCCTTCAAGATGCTCGTTTATCAGGGCGCAAAATGCGCCATCAGCAGCTCTAAACTAAACGACCACACACAAAGGCCTAAAATATCCCACAACCCCAGTCCTTTGACGTTAGCACCGGTTGAACGCATTTACAGCATTTTATTATGATTGGTTGCCATTTGCCGGCGAGGGCAATTCGGAGCGACATCGCCAACTCCACCTGCCGGGCACGGCTGCGCGCGACATTGGCTTGTCACCTCCCGAAACCCTGCCCAAGCAAACGACCCCGCCTGGAAGACCAAAAAGCCGCAAACTTGCTTCAATGGGATCCCCACCATTTCCCGGCCACGTCCGTTGTTGGCGCAACCCGAACGGCGCTTCCGGCCAGTGCCCCGAATTGCCCAAGAGAGGCGCGATCGGCCACCCGGAAGGGCGTTTCATGGACAAAACCGACAGGGAAGGCTGACCGGTTTGATCAGGGTCAATGAAGCCTGAGTTTCGGGGTCCTATGGTGAGTTGCTCTCAGCGAGATGGAGGCAGCAAAATGTATAAGAACATTCTTGTGCCAGTTGTTTTTGACCAGAGCCACGACACCAACGCCGCGTTCCTTTGCGCCAGCGCGCTGGCGGATGAAGGCGCAAAATTCACCGTTCTTCACGTCATGGAAGCGATACCGTCCTACGCCGAGTTCCAGATCCCGTCCGATGCGCTCGCCCGGGCGCATGACGAAATCCGCAAGGAACTGAAGCATCTGGCAGCCGGCCTCGGCGATGCCGAAGCGGTTCTCGTGACGGGTCACGCGGGCCGGACCATCGTGGACTACGCGGCGGATCACGACATCGATTGCATCGTCGTGGCGTCGCATACGCCCGGGCTGAAGGACTACTTCATCGGCTCGACGGCCGACCGTGTGGTCAGACATGCCGGATGCGCCGTTCACGTGGTACGCTGACAGACACCGGGGGGCTGAGGCGCCCGGAATTTTTCCGTGTGCCGCGTCGCGTGGCGCTGCAGAGGGTGGAACTTGGCAGAATACGCGTTCACAACAGCTGGCCTGACAAAAGTCTACGGACACGGGCGATCTGCCGTTCATGCGTTGCGCGGGGTCGACCTGCGGATCCGGGAAGGCGAGATCATCGTGCTGCTGGGCCCCTCCGGCAGCGGCAAGTCCACCCTTCTGAACATCATCGGCGGTCTCGATCGGGGAACGGACGGCACGTGCCACTTCAGGGACCGGAATCTGACGGATATGACAGACCGGCAGCTGACCCTCTACCGACGCAATCACGTGGGCTTCGTCTTTCAGTTCTACAATCTCATGCCCAGCCTGACGGCGCGAGAGAACGTCGAACTGGTCACCGAGATCGCCGCAGACCCGATGAGCCCCCTGGACGCCCTGGCTATGGTGGGACTTGGCGACCGGGTCGACCATTTCCCGGCGCAGCTGTCCGGCGGAGAGCAGCAACGCGTTGCGATCGCACGGGCCATCGCCAAACGACCAACGGTTCTGTTCTGCGATGAGCCGACCGGCGCGCTCGACAGCCGCACCGGTCGCTCGGTGCTGAAGGTCCTGCGCGACATCAACGAGACCCTGCGGACCACCATCCTGATCGTTACCCATGCGGCAAGCCAGGCTGCAATGGCCGACCGGGTGCTTCACTTTGCCGATGGGGCCATCCACGAAACCGTGGAAAACGCCAAGAAACTGGCGCCTGAGGAGATCGAGTGGTGAGCCCGCTGACCCACAAGCTGCTGCGCGATTTGTGGCGCATCAAGGCTCAGGCCGCGGCGATTTGTGCGGTCATCGCGCTTGGCGTGGGCATGCTGGTCATGATGACCGGTCTGGTCTCTTCCCTGGGGGAGACCCGCGCCGCCTATTATGAAAGGTACCGGTTGGCGGATGTCTTCGCCCCGTCGATAAGAACACCGAACCGGATTGCAGAGCGTCTGGGGTCGATCGACGGTGTCGGCCTCGTGCAAACGCGTGTGACCGGAATGGCCCTGATCGACATTCCCGGTCTCGACCTTCCGATCCAGGCCCGGGCCGTGTCGCTCCCGAACACTGAGCCTCCGAAGCTGAACCGGTTTGCCCTGACGGATGGCCGGGTCATCGAGAGTGACCATCCCGACGAAATCCTGCTTCTGCAGTCATTCGCGAAGGCGCATGGCCTGCGGCCCGGGGACGAATTGACCGCGACGATGAATGGTGCGCGACGGTCGTTCAGGATCGTCGGCCTGGCTCAGAGCCCGGAATTTCTCTACACCACCGCGCCGGGTGAGTTCATTCCGGACGACGCCCGCTTTGGCGTGATCTGGATGAGCCGGGCGGCACTGGGGGCTGCATATGGTCTCGACGGCGCGTTCAACGAGGCCCTGTTGTCCCTGACACGGCAGGCAAACGAAGATGCCGTGCTCGACGAGATTGACCGCATCCTGCGCCCCTACGGCGGCACCGGGGCCTATGCCCTGGCCGATCATTTCTCCAACCGGTTCATCAGCGAAGAGATTTCCGGTCTGGAGGCGGCGGCCCGGGGCGTCCCGCCGTTCTTTCTCGGTGTGGCGGCCTTTCTGCTCTACATCGTCATCAACCGGATGGTGCAGGCCGAGCGGGAAGAGATCGGACTGATGAAGGCGTTCGGCTACACAAATGCCGAGGTCGGCGCCCATTACGTCAAGCTGGTGATGGTCATCGCGGTCGCCGGCGCCCTTGCCGGTTGCCTGTTGGGCATCCTTGGAGGGCGGATGCTGGTCGGGGTCTACATCGACTATTTCAAGTTCCCGTTCCTGATATTCCGGCTCGATCCGGCGTCCTTCGTCATCGGCGTCAGCACCAGTATTCTGACCGCCTCACTCGGCGGGATCATGGTGCTTCGCAGCGTTTTTGCCCTGACGCCCGCGGCGGCCATGCGCCCTCCCACGCCACCGGACTACAGCCGAACCGGTCAGGTCGGCATGGGCCTTGCCAGATGGCTCGATCAACCGACGCGCATGGTCCTGAGGCGGATCACCCGGCAACCGATCAGGATGGCGGGCGCGACAATTGGCATCGCGAGCGGCATGGCGCTGAGCGTTTCGATGATCACCATCTACGCGGGGTTCGACGAAACCATCGACTTCACTTTCAACGTGATGGACCGAAGCGATGTAACCGTGAGCTTCACCCATCCGGTGTCCGATGCCGTCATCTTCGAACTGGCGCGGATGCCGGGTGTTTCGGATGTCGAACCGGTGCGGGACCTGCCCGTCATCATGCACAATGGTCCGGCCTCCTATCAGGGAGTTGTCACCGGGCTTGCCCCCGGCGCGAGACTGCGGCGGGCATTGGATGTCAATCACGCGGAAATCCCGCTCAGGGACCAGGGGATCGTCTTGTCCTCCGCCCTCGCAGACATCCTCGATATCGCACCCGGCGATGTTCTGGCGGTGGAAGTGCGTGAAGGCCGACAACCGGAGCTGGACCTTCCTGTCGTCAGCGTAGCGGAAAACCTTCTCGGCGCTCCGGCCTACATGAAACTCGACAGTCTCAACCGCGCGCTTGGTGAGCCGGGCCGGGTATCGGGGGCCTATCTCGCCATCGACCCGGCGCAATCCGGGTCGCTCTATGCGGATCTTCGCGCCATGCCTCTCGTGGCGGGCGTCAGTATCAAGTCCGATGCAATAGCGGCGTTTCAGACCGTGATGAATACAGGCGCCGGAGCGATCCGATACGTCATGGGCGTCATCGCCTTCGTGATCACATTCGGTATCGTCTACAACGCCGCGCGCATTGCCTATGCCGAACGCAGCCGCGACCTGGCGAGCCTTCGGGTGCTGGGGTTCACCAAGGCGGAAGCGGGGTTTGTCCTTCTGGGGGAACTGGCGGTCATCACCATCGTTGCCCTGCCCGTCGGAAGTCTCCTCGGATATTACCTGTCGTTTGGCATTGCCGATGGGTTCTCGACCGACATCTATCAGATCAAGGCCACCTTCGACCCCCCTAGCTATGGTTTCGCCGCGCTCGTCGTTCTGGGGGCGGCCGTGTGCTCGGGCCTGCTGGTCCAGCGAGACCTCGCCAGGGCCGATCTCGTCCTTGCACTGAAATCAAGGGAGTAGCCGACCATGGCCCGTGGAAAACTGCGATCACGCCTGATCCTGTCGACCGTTGTGGCGGCTGGTATCGGAGCCTTGCTTGCGGCGGCCTTCTGGCCGCAGCCGGTACTCGTGGACATGGGAACGGTCAAGCGGGGGCCCATGCAAGTCACCATCGACGAAGAGGCCCGCACCCGGGTGCGCGACACCTACATCGTCTCGACCCCCGTGACCGGTCAATTGCAGCGGGTCGACGTCAAGCCCGGCGATCCCGTCCTGCGCGGAGAGACCGTCGTCGCCTACATGCGGCCAACCAACCCGGCCGCGCTCGACGTCCGCACGCGGGAGCAGGCTTTGGCGGCGGTCACGGCGGCGGAGGCGGCCTTGCGCGTCGCCCAGGCCGATCTGAACGCCGCGATTGCGAAACGCGACCTCAGTGAAACGGAACTGTCGCGGACAGAGCAACTGGTTGCGCGGGAAATCGCGAGCGAGGCCGCCCTTGATGCCGCGCGGGAAGCGGCGCGTGTCGCTCAGGCGATCGTCGATACGGCGGAGGCCGCAATCACCATGCGGGAGGCGGAGATCGCCAACGCCCAGGCCCAGTTGATCGGATTCGACGATCGCCGACTCGCCCAGGCCCTCGACTTGACGGTCGACGACATTCCGCTCCTGTCCCCCACCGACGGCCGGATTCTGCGCGTCCTGCAGCAGAGTGAGACAACGCTTCCTGCCGGAACACCCATCATGGAAATCGGCGATATCGAGAGTGACCTAGAAGTCATCGTGGAACTGCTTTCGACGGACGCCGTTCAGGTCTCCGAAGGCGATCCCGTTATCATCACCGATTGGGGCGGTCAGCCCGACCTGCGCGGTACGGTTGTCCGCGTCGAACCCTTTGGGGTCACTCAATATTCGGCCCTTGGAGTTGAAGAACAGCGGGTGAATGCGGTCGTGGCATTCACAAGTGACCATGACGACTACGCCGGACTTGGGCACGGTTTCCGGGTGGAAGCGCGGATCGTCGTCTGGTCGGGTGATGACGTCCTCATCGTGCCCTCCAGCGCCCTGTTCCGAAGCCGGGACAGCTGGGCGGTTTTTGTGGTGACCGATGGCCTGATCGAACAGCGCGACGTTGAAGTGGGTCGCGACAACGCGGTCGATACGGAGGTTATCAGCGGTCTGAGCGAAGGGGACGTGGTGGTTCTGTACCCGGCGTCGCATTTGGCCGAAGGGACAAAGGTCGCCAGCCGACAGTTGGAATAATCGGGGCGCGTCATGGCTATCCGCGGCCCCAAACATCGTTCACAACCGACCATGACACCCGGTTGCGACGGTCTCCCCGCACATGGAGCGCGAAAGCGGCCGGTCAGGGGACGGCTCAGGTGCGCGATGGCGCGCTCCGCACCTGCTTGATCGACTGGTCGATAGGCTCTGTCTTTGATCGAGCGCAATGACAGATATGCAGACATTGCCCATCAATCTCACGAAAGCCCGCAGGACCGGGACGGTTCCGCGTTCAATCAGCCGGTCTGCCTGCAGGATCGGCCACGACCGATAGCGGATCCCCGGGCCGGGTTGGGCAAGACACCGGAAGGACGTACAAAAATGGCGCAAGACAAACTGGCTCTCAAGATGTCCCTGCGTGATCGGATGCTTGAGCTGGAGGCAACCGAACTCTCCACCGCGCAAGAACACCACGAGCGCTTCATCGCGGAAGCAAAGCTCGACGGACGCGAGCAACACGACACCACCGATATGGCCGAGGCGCGAGAAAACGCGGACCTCGCCGCCGCTTTCGACCACCCGGTGAAAGACCACCATGCCAAGATCGACGTGCTCGAAAACCTCGACTTTTCCGTGACCGAACACGTGCGGCCCGGAGCCGTCGTGGGATTTGGTGGGCAATTCGTGGTTGTTTCGGTTTCGACCGCGAGGTTCGATCACGAGGGGGCGACCTATATGGGCATCTCTCCGCAAAGCCCAATCTACAAGGCCATGGATGACCTGGAAGCCGGTCAAAGCTTTGTCCTGAACGGCAAAGCCATTACCATTGAGGATGTTTTCTAGGGGACCGCCCGCCCGTAGTTAAGCGGTCCCGAACGAGGTCCCAGGCGCGTCTGCGTTGGGCCGGATGCGGGCAAGTGGGAGACCGCTGCCGTCCGATCGATAGGGACCGGTCCGTGGTTTTGGTGTCCATGGGCTCGTCCCGCTATTCCGGTGAGAGGAAAGGCGGCAGAGAAATCGGACAGGTCATCGGTCGGCCAAATTGGGATTGGCCTCGGACTCCTTCGGGCGGTGTTCCCCTACCGGTCGAAGGCCCCCTTTCCCGCGATGATCTTGTCGCGGAACCTCGAGATACGCGTCAATCGGGTTTCCG
>CAYMMT010000002.1:0-19351 GCA_964391555.1 uncultured Rhodobacterales bacterium | reverse complement strand
TTTCCCGCGATGATCTTGTCGCGGAACCTCGAGATACGCGTCAATCGGGTTTCCGGCCGCTTCGCCCGGGAAAGGTTGATCACGTAGCTTCTCTGCCGTCCCGGGGTCAGCGCATAGAACGCCTCTGCCAACTCGGGATCAGCATCCAGCGCGTCCGACAGTTCAATCGGCACCGCGATGTCCGCCTCATCGGGAGGCGGCTTGAGTCCCTGCTCGGCGTAGTTCCGCGCCTCGATCAGGTAGGCCGCGATGATATCCGCCAGGGCTTCCACTCGGGCCGGGTCGCTGAACCGGATCATGTCCGCATGGCGGGTATGGGCCCCCTGCTTTTCCAGCAGCTTTTCGGGATCACGGAGGAGTGCTGCGTTGAAGAAGCTGAGCCGGAAATCGCCTCGAAACGCACCGATGATGGCGATGTTGCGCCCATGTGCCGTGTAGCAGGGGTGGCCCCATTTGACCGTTTCCGTCAATCCGGCGTTTCGGCAAATCTCTCGCAGTTGCGCCAGCCCCTTGTGCCAAATCCGTGTTGAGCAATCGGACGTCGCGAACCTGTCGCAGCGGCCGCAGCCCTTGGTGAAATAGTCTTCGATATCCGTGATCATGTTCTCCCCGTGACCGACGAGTCGGTATGGCCGGATCCTACACCGGTGACCCGCGCCGACACAATCCGCCCGACCGGGCCCTTGCGGTTGCTTCCCTGTTCATGGCTCATGGACCCTATGGAGTTCGACGACCAGCCCATCCTGACCGGCCCCCGCCTGACGCTGCGACCGCTCACCGAAAGTGACCGGGCCAGCTTGCGACAGGCCGCATCTGATCCACGAACGTGGGAGCAACATCCGGCCAGGGAGCGCTGGAGGCCCGACGTCTTTGACCCCTATTTCGACTTCCTTCTGGCCGCGGGTGGAACGCTCGCCGCATGGGAGGCAGACACCATCATCGGCTGCTCGCGGTTCTATGCAGTTCCCGATCAGCCCGCCGACATCGGGATCGGCTTCACCTTCCTCGCGCCCACACACTGGGGCGGCAGGTTCAACACCGAGATGAAACGGCTGATGGTCACCCACGCTTTCGCGACATTCGCCCGCATCTGGTTTCACATCGCGCCCGACAACACCCGCTCCCAGATCGCAACCACGCGTCAGGGCGCGGTCTGGCGGTACGATGCGGAGCTCAACCTCGGCCCCGGCCCGAGCCTCACCAAGTGCTACGAGATGACCCTCGAGACATGGGAGGCAGCCCATGCGGATTGAGCCTTTCGGGGTGGAGCAGTGGATGAACAAATGGGAGACCCGCTGCGCCCACAACCTCGCTGAAACCTGTGTGGAGAGTCTCACCATTGCCGAAC
The DNA here is from genome assembly GCA_964391555.1 of uncultured Rhodobacterales bacterium. Taxonomy (GTDB): domain Bacteria; phylum Pseudomonadota; class Alphaproteobacteria; order Rhodobacterales; family Rhodobacteraceae; genus JAMWZF01. Next base: position 18,003 of record CAYMMT010000002.1, on the reverse strand, counting down.
TCGCCGCCCTGACCGGCGCCGACATCGCGGCTGATCTTGCGCGGATGAAACTGACCTATGGCGCGATCCTCGGCTCCGAGGAGTTGCGGTCCAGGGTGGCGGGGCTCCATGTCGGGCGGACCAAAAGGAACGTTCTTGTCACGCATGGCACGATCGGCGCGAACCACATGGTCTATCAGGCGTTGATCGAGCCGGGCGACCATGTTGTCGCCATCACACCAACCTACCAGCAACACACCGCCATCCCCCGGTCCCTCGGCGCCGAGGTGACCGAGCTGCCGCTGCGGGAGGCTGACCTGTGGCTGCCCGATCTCGACCGGTTGTCCGATATGGTGCGCCCCACGACAAAGATCATCGCACTGACCAACCCCAACAACCCGACAGGCAGCCTGATCAACCGCGCCGGGCTGGAACGCATAGCGGCAATCGCCGACCGGATCGGCGCCTGGGTGCTGTGCGACGAAGTCTATCGTGGAACCGAGAGAGAGACCGACCCGGCCCCGTCGATCGCCGAGCTGTCCGCCCGTGGGATCTCCACCGGGTCCATGTCCAAGGCCTTTTCGCTGGCGGGTCTTCGTCTTGGCTGGGTCGTGGGCCCCGAGGATCTGCTCGCCGCCTGCGAAGTGCACCGCGACTATACCACGATCAGCGTCGGCATGGTCGACGACTACCTTGCGACGCTCGCGCTTGGCGTGACGGATCAGATCCTCGCCCGCGGGCGCAGGATCACCTCGGCCAACCTCGCGGTGCTGGATGACTGGATTGACCGCCAGCCCCTTCGCTACATCCGCCCTCTTTCGGGCACCACGGCCTTGCTCGGCTACAACGGCGGGCCGCCGTCCTACGACCTGTGCGAACAGCTTTTGTCGGACACAGGCGCGATGCTGACACCGGGGTCCATCATGGGCATGGAAGGCCAGTTGCGGATCGGGTTCGGCAACCCGGTCGCAGAATTCGCCGCCGGGCTTTCCGAAATGGACGGGTGGTTCGATCGCCTCGACGTTTGACCCGTCTCCGGGCCTGTGCAACGACTGGGCGAAACAAGAACGATCTTCGCAACGCGATGTTTGGAGCAGCCCAATGAACAAACCGCAGCCCCGCGGCCCCCTCGCGCGCCTCTTCGCCAGATTGATCGACCAGGACCCCGAAATCGGTCAGGGCCACGTCTTTGATGTCGGTGCAAATCGCGGTCAGACCTACGCGCGGCTGCGGGCTGTTCTGCCGGAGGCGACGTTGCACTGCTTTGAACCGGCGCCCGAAACATTCCCCCGCTTGGCGAGCACCATGGAGGGTGATGACTGGGCCGTCACAAACCAGATGGGACTGGGGTCGAAAGCGGGCCGCGTGCGATTCACGTCGGGCAGGAACTCCAACAATCAACGCATTCCGGAGGTCGGAGGCAAGGTGGCCGACGAAGTTGAGGTCGAGATCCTCACCGGAGACGATTACTGTCGGCAGCACGGAATCGAACGGATAGACTTTCTGAAGGTGGACGTCGAAGGCTATGACCTCGACGTTCTTCTGGGCTTTGGCACGATGCTGCGGAACGGTGCGGTTGGCCATTTGCAGGTGGAGTGCACGACAAACCTCGACAACCGGTTCCACGTCCATCTGGAACGGTTCATCCATTTTCTGCACCCGTTCAATTACCGCCTCTCGGACCTGGCGGAACCTGTCCGCCGGGTGAACAAGACCAAGCAGCAGATGAACGGGATCTGGTATTGCAATGCTGTTTTCGCGCGGGAAGTCCCCGCCCCCCGGCTGCGTCGGGACGGGATCAACTAGACAAGGGCAATCGAGCAGTCGTTCGGTTAGAGCGGCACGAAGGGAATTGGCAATCAAGCCTGTTTGATCTCTGGTTTATTGCTTTGAACACATGATTGAGTAGCACGACTGGGAACGCCGAAATGCCGCGTCGAGACCGCCGCTGGTCGACATCGATCCCTGCAGGACAGGCACCCGGCGGAGCGCGTCTTGTGCCTACCGCCCCCTCACCCTAGGCTCCGCGAAAGTCGCGCTGGAGACACCCCATGCCCCTCATCGTCGCAACCTGGAACATCAACTCCGTCCGCCTCCGCGCCGGTCTGGTGGAGCGTCTGCTGACGGAGAGCACCCCGGACGTTCTCTGCCTTCAGGAGTGCAAATCCCCGGTGGAAAAAATGCCGGATTTCAGCGCCTTGGGATACCAACATCGGGTGGCACGCGGGCAAAAGGGCTATAATGGCGTCGCCATCCTGTCCCGCCACCCGATCGAAGAGGTTCAGAGCTTCGACTTCGCCAGACTTGGCCACGCGCGCCATGTCGCCGGGCGGCTCGCTGACGGCACCACGATCCACAATTTCTACGTCCCTGCCGGCGGCGACATCCCCGACCGCGAGAAGAATGAGAAATTCGATCAGAAGCTCAGATACCTCGCCGATATGCGCAAATGGGGCAAAAGAGAGAAACCGCAACGCTCGATCCTTGTGGGAGACCTCAACATCGCCCCTCGCGAAGACGACGTGTGGAACCACAAGCAACTGCTGAAAGTTGTCTCCCATACGCCGATCGAGGTCGAGGAACTGGCCAAGGTCCAGAAGGCTGGCAAATGGGTCGACGTCACCCGTGCGGACATTCCAGAGGGCAACCTTTACAGCTGGTGGTCCTACCGTTCCCCGGACTGGGACGCCGCCGACAAGGGCCGCCGCCTCGACCACATCTGGGCCACACCCGACATCGCTGGCGCCGCCTCCGGCAGCTACATCCGCCGCGAGGTCCGGGGCTGGGAGCAACCCTCGGACCACGCGCCGGTGTTTGCGGCGTTTGATTTGTAAGTGGTTGGCCCAACCGCTTGAGCCTCTCTGATCGTGCGAAGGACGGTACAGTGGTCGACCCCGTGAGGGCAGCGGCGACCTGGGATCGCCGGTTTCTGGTCTCAAGGAAAGGCGGGAATTTCTGTTGTCCGAATGCTCCGGGTGCTCCCCAAGATCTCGCTTCATCACGTTCCATTCGTTGGCAGCGCCGCATCCCCCTTTCCCTTTTCGGCAAAGGCCCCCATATAGCGCCCAAACGCGACAAAGAGGATGAACCCCATGGACCTGATGGGATCCGCTGCCCCCGCTGACACCCCTGCCGACCTGATCAAGGACGGCTCGGACGCGACATTCATGGCCGACGTGGTGGAGGCCAGCCAGACCACCCCCGTGATCGTTGACTTCTGGGCACCGTGGTGCGGGCCGTGCAAAACCCTTGGCCCCGCGCTGGAGGCCGCTGTCACCAAAGCCAAGGGCGCGGTCAAGATGGTCAAGATCGACGTCGACCAGAACCCGGCTGTCGCCGGTCAGATGCGTGTCCAGTCGATCCCGACGGTCTATGCGTTCCACAATGGCCAGCCCGTCGACGGATTCCAGGGAGCGCTGCCCGGGTCCGAGGTCGACGCCTTTGTGGCCAAGCTCGCCGAATTGGGCGGCGGGTCCGCGGATGGCGGGCTTGCGGACGCTGTGGCGGCGGCCGAAGAAATGCTTGACGCCGGGGCGGCCGCGGATGCGGCTGAGACCTTTGCCGCCATCCTGCAGGAGGATCCCAACCACGCCGCCGCATTCGGCGGGCTGGCGCGGGCCTACCTCGCTCTCGATCAGGTGGACCAGGCAGACGCCGTTCTCAACGGTGCTCCTGCCGAGGCCCATGACGACCCCGCCATCGAGGCTGCCCGCGCCGCGGTTGAGCTGGCCAAGCAGGCCGCCGATGCCGGCCCCGTTGCGGAGCTCACGGCGCAAGTGGAGGCCGAGCCCGACAACCATCAGGCAAGGCTGGACCTCGCCACGGCGCTGCACGCGTCGGGCGACACCGCCGGCGCGATTGACCAGCTTCTCGAACTCTTCCGCCGCGACCGGGAATGGCATGACGCAGCGGCCAAGACCCAGCTCTTCACCATTTTTGACGCGCTCAAACCCAACGATCCGATTGTGCAGTCGGGCCGTCGCCGGTTGTCATCGATGATATTTGCCTAGCGCCTCTGACAGGCTAGGTTTTCCGGTATGATACAGACCTCGGACCTGCCGGACGTCATCCCGATCTTCCCGCTTCCGGGCGCATTGCTGTTGCCGCGGGCGCGGCTTCCGCTGCACATATTCGAGCCGCGGTACCTCGCGATGCTGGACGATACGTTGAAAACAAGCCATCGGCTGATCGGAATGATCCAGCCGATGGAAGGTCCGAGCAAGGACAAGAAGGGGCTGTTTCGGATCGGCTGCGCAGGACGGCTGACCGCGTTCTCGGAAACCGAGGATGGACGCTACATGGTTACTCTGTCCGGCGTTTCGCGCTTCCGTGTCGTGGAAGAGCAGGACGGCTTTACCCCCTACCGCCGATGCCAGGTGAATTGGGACGGGTTCGAGCGCGATCTGGGTCAGACGGAAAAGGATACCGGGTTCGACCGACCGGCCTTCCTTGGCCTCCTGGGCCGGTATTTCGAGGAACAGGGCTTGTCGACGGATTGGGACAGCCTCAAGGAGGCAGAGCAGGAGCTGCTGATCAACTCCCTTTCGATGCTGTGCCCTTTCGAACCCGAGGACAAGCAGGCCCTCCTCGAAGCGCCGTCGCTCCAGACGCGACGCGAGACACTGGTCACATTGATCGAATTCGCCCTGAGGGGCGGCACGAGCGAGGAACTCATGCAATGAGCGATGCAGAGGGCTCCGGTTTCGATCCCCGCATGCTGGAAGCGCTGGTCTGTCCCCAGACCCACGCTCCGCTGAGCTACGACGCCGAGGCGCAGGAACTGATCAGCAAGGCCGCGCACCTCGCCTATCCGATCCGCGGTGGCATTCCGGTCATGCTGATTGACGAGGCGCGACAGCTCGACTGACCGCGCGCTCAGGCAATGGAACCCCCGTGCGAAGGCAAGTCCTTCAGCGTCGCGTCCAGAGCGGCTTTGGCGCGTGTCAGCAACAGGTCCAGTTCATCGGTGGTGATCGTCAGCGGCGGCGACACGATCATCCGGTCGCCCACCGCCCGCATGACAAGACCTAGCCGCGCGGCGTGGTCCCGACAGATGGCGCCGATTTCACCGGCAAGATCGCCGAAGCCGGACCGCTCGGCCTTGTTCGGCGTCAATGTGAGCGACCCCATGAGGCCCTTGTGGGCCGTTTGGCCGACAAGAGGGTGATCGCCCAGGGCCGTCCAGCCATCCGAGAAATGCGGGGCCGTGACGCTGCGCACGGTTTCGACAACGGCTTCTTCTTCGAGAAGGCGGATGTTCTCGAGCGCCACGGCACAGGACACCGGATGGCCGGAGTAGGTGTAGCCGTGGTTGAACTCGCCCGCGTCGTTGATGACCTGCGCGACCTTGTCCGAGACCACGGAACCACCGATCGGCGCATAGCCGGAACTCAGCCCCTTGGCGATGGTGATGATGTCGGGCCGGATGCCGTAGGTCTGGGTGGCGAACATGTTGCCGGTTCGGCCAAATCCGGTGATGACCTCGTCCGCGATCAGGAGGATGTCATACTCATCGCAGATCTTCTGGATCTCGGGCCAATAGGTCTCTGGCGGAACAATGACACCCCCGGCCCCCTGAACCGGCTCCGCAATGAAGGCCGCCACACGATCCACGCCCAGTTCCTCGATCTTGGCCCGGAGTTGCCCGGCGCGTTCGATCCCGAAGTCTTCGGGCGTCATGTCTCCGCCCTCATACCACCAGTCAGGCTGGTCGATGTGGCAGATATCCGGGATGGGCAACCCACCCTGTTCATGCATCGAGACCATGCCACCAAGGCTGGCGCTGCCCATGGCAGAGCCGTGATAGGCGTTCTTGCGCGATATGATGACGGTTTTCTCCGGCTTGCCCATGACGGCCCAGTAATGCCGAACGAGCCGGATATTGGTGTCATTGGCCTCGGACCCACCAGAGGCGTAAAACACGTGGTTGAGGTCATGGGGGGCGACCTCGGCGATCTTGGCCGACAAGCGGACCACCGGCGGATGGGTGCTCTTGAAGAAGGTGTTGTAGTAGCTGAGTTCCATCATCTGGCGATACGCCGCCTCGGCCAGTTCCTGACGCCCGTGGCCGATGTTGCAGCACCACAGACCGGCCATCCCATCGAGGATTTCGTTGCCTTCGCTGTCGGTGAGCATCACGCCCTTGGCCCCGGTCACAACGCGCACGCCGGTTTCAGCCAGCGCCGTACCGTGGGTGAAGGGATGCAGGTGGTGCGCCGCGTCCAGCGCCCGGAGTTCATCGGTCGGGTAGGCATTGGCGATGACGTTCATTGGGTGTCCCCTGTGTGACTGGAGGATTTCAGGATGTGATTGCGGATTTCCGAGATGCCCTGCGAGATGTCGGCCCGGATCGCGGCGGTGAATGCATCCGGATCACCCCCGCGAAGCGCGCCAATCGCATCGGCGTGGTAGTCGCTGGCCGGGATCGCTCCGCCAAGGCTTTCACAGACAAAACGCATGCTGGGGCCGATGCGCAGCCACAGCTCTTCCGCGATCCGCATCAGCGTTGGCGCCCGGGCCGCGCGGTAGATTGCAAAGTGCAGCGCCCGGTTCGCGGCCATGTAGCGAGAGACGTCACCATTCAGAAGTGCGGTGTCGACGTCGCCGTCGATCGCGGCAAGGTCATCGCACGCGCCATTGAGCGCCGGGAAGGCGCGCGCCGCCAGTTCGGTCTCCACCGCGTCGCGGGCAAAGGTTATCTCGTCCAGCGTATCGGGTGTGAGCGTCGGCACGATGATGGTCCGCGAGTCGCGGAACGCCAAAGCCCCCGACACGACAAGCCCCCGCAACGCGTCCCGCGCCGGAATGACACTCACATCAACCTCCTGGGCGATCTTGCGAATCGACAGGATCTCGCCTGGCGCGAACTCCCCGTCGAAGAGCTTTCGCCGAAGGCGAGCCATCAACTCATCGGCCACGGTTTGCGGCCGGTAGGCGTCCCTTTGTGCGGTGGTGTCCTGCGTCATGATTGGGCGTCCGTCGCGTCCAGCTTGCCTTTGCTCCGCACTGAGATCAGTTTGGAATTGTGTATCTTGCCGATTTGCGCAATCATCTACGTGTTATAACACCTACCTCGACGGGTAAACCCGCGAAGAACATCAGGGAGCAAAAGATGAGAAGAGGCCGAAATGTGATGAGCCGCCGCTCGATGCTGAAAGCAACGGGCGCGGTGGGTCTGAGCTTTACCCTGCCCAAGGCCGCGTTGGCCCAGGGTGGCACCGTGAACTTCTACAACTGGGACACCTATATCGGGGAAACGACCCTGTCGGACTTCACCTCGGCGACCGGCATTGGCGTTCAGTACGACCTGTTTGCCGACAATGATGAGCTTTTCGCAAAGTTCCGGGGCGGCAATCCCGGTTATGACCTGATCGTGCCGACCAATGACTTCGTGGAGCGGTTCATCGTGGCCGAACTCCTGCAAGAGATTGACCACAGCCGGATCCCGAACATGGCGAACCTGAACGCGGCCTTCGCCGATCCGGCCCACGACCCGGGCCGCCGGTTCTCGGTTCCCTACATGTGGGGCACGATCGGGATCGGCTACCGCCAGTCCGAGGTCAGCGGCACCCCGGCCAGCTGGTCGCATCTCTATACGTCGGATGAATATGCCAACAAGATCGCGCTGCTGGGCGAGCCGACCACCGTCTTCCAGATGGCGTTCAAGCTGATGGGCAAGTCGCTCAACGACTGGTCGGACGAGAACCTCGCGGCGGCCGAGGCGATGATCATCGCCCAGAAACCCAAGATCACCGCCTTTGCCCCGGACAACGGTCAGGACCTCCTGCTCGCCGGCGAAGTGGACCTCGCCATGGAGTGGAATGGCGACATCCTGCAGGCGATGGATGAGGACGATGACATCGGCTACGTGGTGCCGAACGAAGGTGGCCTTCTCTGGGAGGACGACCTCTGCATCCCCGTCGGGGCCCCGAACCCCGAAGGCGCACATGAGCTCATCAACTACATCCTCGATGCCGAGGCCGGTGCCGCCATCGCGGACTTCATCTACTACGCCACTCCGAACGATGCCGCGCGCGGCCTGCTCGGACCGGAATACAATGAAAATCCGGCGATCTTCCCCTCGGCGGACCAACTGGCCAAGTCCGAAGTCTCTCTCTTCCCTGGTCAGGAAGTTCTCGGCAAAATCGACGCTGCCTGGACCCGCATCCGCGCGGCCTAAGCCCACTCGCGGGGGTGGGCCATTGGCTCGCCTCCGCCACAACAATCGGGTTTGATGGAAGACTTTCGCAAGAACATCCGCGTTTTCCTTGCCTTTTTCGCGCCATCCGCAGGGTGGCTGATCCTGTTCTTTGTCGTCCCGCTGGCCATTATCTGGGTCTATAGTTTCGGCGAGACGGTCTCACTGACCGAAGTCCGGACGACCTGGACCTTCGACAATTACGCGCGCCTGCTGGAGCCGGAAATCCAGACCCTGTTCTGGCGGTCGCTGTGGCTCGCCGGGATTTCCACCGTGATTTGCCTGTTGATCGGCTACCCCGTGGCGCTGGTGATCGCGACAGCGCCCTCGCGTTGGAAACCATGGCTGCTTCTGATCGTGATCCTGCCGTTCTGGACCAACCTCCTGATCCGGACCTACGCGCTTCTGAACATCCTGGGCACCCGTGGCCGGGTGAACCAGCTTCTGGAGTGGTTTTGGGTTCAGGCCGATGGTTTCCTGACGCTTGTCGGCCTCGGGGCCTACAACCTGATCGGAGAGGATTACGAGCCCATTGTCTTTCTCGGCCGCGCCAGCGGGGTGATCATCGGTCTGGTCTACGTCCACCTGCCCTTCACGGTCCTGCCGATCTATTCGGCGCTGGAGCGTCTCGACAAATCCTACCTCGAAGCGAGCCTCGACCTCGGCGCAAGCCAGTGGCGTACATTCCGGTCGATCCTTCTTCCCCTGACCATGGCCGGAGTGGTTACCGCGACGATCATCACCTTCATCCCGATGCTGGGGTCGTTCCTGACACCGAACCTGCTGGGTCGCGGGCAGGTCGACATGATCGCCAACGTCATCGAACGCCAGTTCAAGGGGGCCAATGACTGGCCATTCGGGTCGGCCATGTCGCTGTTTTTGCTCTACATCACCTTCATCATTCTGGCGGTGCAATCCTTCGCCCAGATGCGACGGAGCAAACGCGACGATGGCTAGGGCGCGACGGCAGAAGCGGGGCCCGTTCGAGTATGCCCACAAGCGGTCGATGCAGGTGGTTTTCCTGTTGGCGACGATCTTTCTCTATGCACCGATCATCGTTCTGATCATCTTCTCGTTCAACAACTCGCGGCGGGGCGGCAACGTCGTGTGGCGCGGGTTCACGACGGATTATTACGTCAAGGCCGCCAACAATGCCTCGCTGATGGAAGCCTTCGCCAATTCGCTCGCCATCGCAGTGATATCCACGATCTTTGCCGTCATCCTCGGCGCGATCACGGCCGTTGTGCTCTGGCGCTTCCGTTTTCCGCTCAAACCCGGCTACGAGGGTCTCATCGCGCTCCCCATTGTCATTCCCGAGATCTGTCTGGGTGTCGCCATCGCCGTCTTCTTTGCGTCCACCGGCCTCTATGTTCGCCCGGGCACGCTGTGGCCCTTCAACCTGACGAACATCATCATCGCCCATATCACCTTCTCGTTTCCCTTTGCGGCGATGGTGATCCGAACGCGCCTCAACAGTTTCAACCGGGAGATGGAAGAGGCCGCCAAGGACCTCGGCGCCAATGAATTTCAGGTGTTCAAGGACATCCTGCTGCCGCATATGAAACCGGGGCTGATCGCCGGGGGCCTCCTGGCCTTCACCCTGTCGCTCGATGACTTCGTGATCACCTTTTTCACGTCCGGTCCGGACACGGTGACCTTTCCGGTCAAGGTCTATTCCATGGTCCGCTTTTCGGTCACCCCCGAGATCAACGCGGCCTCGACTGTGCTCATCCTCATAACCCTTGTGCTGACAGCCGTGGCCATGCGGTTCCAGAATTTCGGAGACGACAGGTGACGAACACGACCCCGATCATTTCCGTCCGCAACGTGACCAAGAAATTCGGCTCCTTTACCGCGCTCGAAGACATCTCGGTCGATATCGAACCGGGCGAGATCTTTGCCCTTCTTGGCCCGTCCGGATGCGGGAAATCGACGCTTCTTCGCATTCTCGCCGGTTTCGAGACCCCGACCGAAGGGGACGTGCTGATCGATGGCAAGGATGTGACCGACATGGCGCCCAACAAGCGCCCGATCAACATGGTGTTTCAGTCCTATGCGGTCTTCCCTCACATGTCGGTGGAGGCGAACGTCGCCTACGGCCTGAAGATGGAGGGTGTCCCGGCCTCCGAGATCGCACCGAAAGTCGCCGAAGCCCTGGAACAGGTGAAACTCAGCGCCTTTGCCCACCGCATGCCGGACCAGCTCTCGGGCGGGCAGCGCCAGCGGGTCGCCCTCGCGCGGGCGCTGGTGAAACGGCCCCGGGTTCTGCTCCTCGACGAACCGTTGTCCGCCCTCGATGCCAAGCTGCGCGACGCCATGCGGCTGGAATTGGTGAAACTTCAGCAGACCGTTGGTGTCAGCTTCATCATCGTGACCCACGACCAGTCCGAAGCGCTCGCCATGGCCGACCGCGTGGCTGTCCTCGAAGCGGGAAAACTCCGCCAGCTCGCCAGTCCCATCGAACTCTACCAGGAACCCGCCGATGCCTTTGTCGCGGACTTCATCGGCCGCGTGAACCTCTTTGACGTGACCTCTGCAACACCGGGTTCGGCGGACGTCACTCTGACCTCGCTTGGCCCGGTCACGCTTGCCAGGCCTTTCGAGGCGGCAACGTCGGGCTCGCATGTCCTCGCGATCCGGCCCGAACACATCACCGTTCACCCGGACCCCGCCAAGGGCGCGGTGAAGGCCACCTTGGGCGACGTCGCGTTCCAGGGGGAGACATCGATAGTTGAGGCCTTTCTCGGGGACGGCCGGGCCATCCTCGCCCTCGCTCATCAGGATGGCGCGGGCGCTCTTCTGGAAATGGAGCCCGGCACCCCAGTGTCCCTGAGCTTCGACGTGTCCAAGGCGGCGGTATTGCCGGGAGACGAGGCCTCCTAGCGTCCGGTTTCATGGCCCGGAGTCAGGACCCCAAATCAAAGTTGTCCAGACTATCCAGCGCCGACTTCAGCGCATCCCCCCAGCCTTGGGAGATGGCATCAAAGTAGGGATCGTCCCGCTCGATCCGACCGGTTGGCCCCACGGTCAGGCTGCCTTCTTCGTAGCAGTGATAGTCAAAGGGCATTCCCACGGTCAGGTTCGCTTTCAGCGTCGAGTCGAAGCTGACCATCAACAGCTTCATCGCCTCCTCGAAACTCATCTCCGGGTCATAAGCCCTGACCAGAATGGGCCGGCCGTACTTCATCTCTCCGATCTGAAAGTAGGGCGTGTCGTCGCCGGCTTCTATGAAATTGCCTTCCGGATAGATCAGGAACAGCCGGGGCGGCCCGCCGGCAACCTGCCCGCCGAGGATCAGCGTCGCATGGAACTTGCTGTCCGCGCGCTGGCCCCCGTCGGCGTGCTTTTGCACCACCTCATATAGCGTCTCTGTCACAAGCTGCGCCGCCTGAAACATCGACGGCACCCCGAGGATTGTCGGGTCCCGGTCGTCGGGCGCCTTTGTTCGTTCGTCAAGAAGGCTGACAACGGCTTGCGTGGTGGCAAGGTTGCCTGCCGCCATGAGCGTCAGCACCCGTTCTCCCGGCACATGCCACGTCGTCATCTTCCGGAAGGTGGAGATATTGTCGAGCCCGGCATTCGTGCGGGTGTCGGACATGAAGACAAGGCCCCGGTTCAGGCGCAATCCCACGCAATAGGTCATCTTCTGGGGTCCGCCTTACTGCTGTGCCACTTCGATTTGCACCTCGAGCGCCTCACCGTCGCCGCCGATCCTGGTGCCAGTTACAGGGGCGGCATCGGCATAGTCCAGCCCCGTTGCGACCCGCACATAGCGCGTATCGGATGCCACACGGTTCGCGACATCAAATCCGACCCAGCCCAGCCCGTCCACATGGATTTCGGCCCAGGCGTGCATCGCCTCCTGCTCCACCCGGTCATTCAGCATCAGGTAGCCCGAGACATAGCGGCCCGGGTATCCCATCTCCTTGGCAGCGGCGAGGAAAACGTGCGCGTGGTCCTGACAGACCCCCCTCCCCGCCTCCAGCGCCTGTTCAGCGGTCCAATCCGGCGTCGAGGCTCCGACCTCGTAGTCAATGGCATCGCGCACCAGATGCATCAGGCCGTGGAGCTTTTCCACATCCCCCCGGCCCGGCGCCTCCCGCACCAGCCCCCGGACCCCCGGTCCGGCCTTGGTCCGGTCCGTCGCCTGGGCGTAGAGCCACAGCGGCGCAGGCCCGAGGTGCCGCCCGACAACCCCGTGAGCCTCGGTAATCTCGACCTCACCGGCGCTTGTGACCTCAAGTTCCGTCGCTCCGCGATCAAAACTCAACAGCTCGACCACATTGTTGTGGTAGTCGTCGAACGACAACTCCTTGCGCCCCCCCTCCACCATGGTGGACCAGCGCAGAACGCGCTGGTTATGGCTGGTCTTCGGCGTCTTGCGCAGCTGCTGAAGGCCGTAGGACACGGGCTCGCTGAACTGGTAGCGGGTGGTATGGCGGATTGTCAGGCGCAAGGTCGTCCTCTCCCCGGCATCACTCGTAGAACCTGTAGTCGCGCTCGATCTGCTGCCCCAGACCGGCGAGTTGACCCAGTACTTCCAGAATGAACTCGTGCAGGCCGAACTCGAACACCCCGTCTATGTCGAAACTCAGGTATTGGCGCTCCAGCTGATCGGCCCGCGAGAATGCCTCGCTTTTGTGTTTGTAGTCGGACGCGAGGTAGTTGAGGTTGTCGCGGATCTTGCGGGTGCAAAAGGCCAGGCTCCGGGGCATACGCCGGTCGAGGATCAGGAAATGCGCGATCTCACGCGGGGTCGCCCCCGCACCATAGGCCAGGCGGAAACCGCCCTGGGCCGAGACCGAGCGCAGGATCGACTCCCATTGCACATTGTCCAGCGTCGCCCCCACCGAGGTGACCGACGGGAGCAGGACATAGTACTTCACATCCAGAATGCGGCCCGTGTTGTCCGCACGTTCGAGAAAGGTCCCGATCCGGGCAAAGTCGTAGATATCGTTGCGGAGCATCGTGCCGTGGGTTGCCCCCCGGACAAGGGCCGTCCGCTGACGGATCGAGCCGAGAACCCGAGGCAAGTCCCGTTCACTGACCTTTCGCGCCAGGGCCTCATTGACGTGCATATACGCCGCGTTTGTCGCCTCCCAGACTTCGTGGGTCAGGGCGGTGCGGACCAGGCGCGCGTTCTGCCGCGCGGCCTCCATCGACGCCATGACAGAGGACGGGTTCTCCTTGGCCCGCAGCATCCAGTTGATGGCCGCGTCGCGGGTCAATTCGTCGTTGACGGCGTCGAAACCGTCGTGCGCCCCCGCCGTCTGCAGGACAGAACGCCACTCCTCGTCCGACGGCCCGAGCCGTGTGAGCGCGATCCGTTGACCCGTTTCGATCAGCCGCGCGGTATTCTCGGCCCGCTCGAGGTAGCGGAACATCCAGTAAATGCCATTTGCGGTCTTGCCCAGCATCACTCGTCGTCCAGTACCCAGGTGTCCTTGGTGCCGCCGCCCTGGCTCGAATTCACGACCAGCGACCCTTTCTTGAGCGCCACCCGCGTCAGCCCCCCCGGCGTGATCCGGCATCCGCCCGGGGAGACCAGCACAAAAGGCCGCAGGTCCACATGGCGCGGGCTCAACCCCGCCTTGGTAAAGATCGGCACGGTCGACAGCGACAAGGTCGGCTGGGCAATGTAGTTCCCGGGCCGGGCCTTCAGCTTTCGGCGGAATTCGGCGAGGTCCTTCCTGGTGGCCGTGGGACCGATCAGCATGCCGTAGCCGCCGGAGCCATGAACCTCCTTCACCACCAGTTCCTCGAGGTTGTCCATGACGTAGGCCAGCGCGTCGGGTTCCGAACACCGCCAGGTCGGGACGTTTTCGAGGATGGGTTTGGCACCGGTGTAGAATTCCACGATCTCGGGCATGTAGCTGTAGATCGCCTTGTCGTCGGCAATGCCGGTTCCGGGCGCATTGGCCAGAGTCAGGCGGCCCGAGCGATAGACATCCATGATTCCCGGCACGCCCAGTTGGCTTTCCGGGTTGAAGTTCAGCGGATCAATGAAATCATCGTCGATCCGGCGATAGAGAACGTCGATCGCCTGGTAGCCCTGTGTCGTCCGCATTGCGAGCCGTCCGTCCACGATCCGAAGATCGTTGCCTTCGACCAGTTCCACACCCATCTGGTCGGCAAGGAAGGCGTGCTCGAAATAGGCGGAATTATATATGCCCGGCGTCAGCACTCCGACCGTGGGCAACCCGTCGATATTGGACGGTGCGCAGGCCGCGAGCGACCGGTGCAGGTCGGCGGGATAGGTCTCTACAGGTTGCACGCGGTTCTGGCTGAAAAGTTCGGGAAACATCTGGATCATCGTCTCGCGGTTTTCCAGCATGTAGCTGACGCCCGATGGCGTGCGGGCGTTGTCCTCGAGCACGTAGAATTCACCCGGCCCGGTTCGGACCAGATCGATGCCGACGATATGGGTGTAGATTTGACCCGGCGGATCGACCCCGATCATCTGGGGCAGGAAGGCCTCGTTTCTCGAGATCATCTCGACGGGAATGCGCCCGGCCCGCAGGATTTCCTGCCGGTGATAGATATCGTGCAGGAAGGCGTTGATCGCCTGAACGCGCTGTTCGATGCCGCGGCTCAGCTTGCGCCACTCATGGGCCGAGATGATCCGGGGAATGATGTCGAAGGGGATCAACCGCTCCTCGGCCTCGGCGCGCCCGTAGACGTTGAAGGTGATACCGGCGAGCCGGAACAGATCCTCGGCCTCGCGCTGCTTCGCCCTCAGCCGCTTGGGATCCTCGCCATCAAGCCAGGCATTGAACTGCTGGTAGGGTGCGCGCAATTCGTCGTCGCGCCCCCACATTTCGTCAAAGACAGGTCCCTCACTCATATCAGGGGATTAGATGCCAGCTGTCGGTAAAAGCCAATCCCTCTTGGCGGCCTGCGTCCAAGTCGTTGGTGCCATGTGCTGAATTTCGAAGCACACCCGATCAATCACTCGACTTGTGCAAGGCCCGCGTCAAAATCCCAATTTCCGCCCCATTGTTGCAAACTTATGAACAAAAGCCCGGAACAACCCTGTCTCCGGGACTGGAGCAGTTTTGAAGGAAGACAACGATGTTTCACGCAACTCTCGACGCGACCGAGATCGCAAAGGTGCAGGAATTCATCCTTGCCGAACGGGCCAAGTGCCTGAGCGAACGCGAATGGCAGTTTCGCCTGCGCGGTTATGGCTATGGCATAAGATCCAGCGATCAGGGCCGGATCGTGACGGCCCTGAGCAAGAACACCGACCTGTTCGAGATCGACGACGCGACGCTGAAGGCGCCGGGTGCGGTTACCGACTAGGCGCGCCAGTGTCACGGGAGCCCGACCGGGCCAGCGGCTGAAGACGCATCGTGGGACGCGCGACGCCGGGCCGCTCCGCGACCCGGACTAGCGCCCGGTTCCTCCTTGCCGACGTGTCTCCGAGCGCCGTCAAAACCTACCGGTAATAAAGCGACTTTCCGTTGGCGAAGACCTGCACCTTTTCCGGCACGGCAGTCAGCCCCACGGTCTTGCCGCGCACATCGGCGTGGATGCCCGGCAGCTTTCCGATGACCGGATCCGCCCCGGCCGGAGCATCGAAGTACAGAAGCGTCACCTCACCCAGCGCCTCGGTGATATTCACCCGGCCCGTGTAGATCGCATCGCCATCAGTCTCGACAAAATCCTCCGGCCGCACGCCCACGTTGACCTTGAGTCCCTTGTCGGCTTCCTGTGACGGAACAGCCGAGCGCGCAACACCTCCGCCGTCGAGTTGAATCACGGTCTGCGATCCGGTTTCCACGATCTCGCCGGGCAAGAGATTCATTGCCGGCGAGCCAATGAACTGTGCCACGAATTCGTTCTCGGGCCGCTCGTATAGCTCCAGCGGAGAGCCCACCTGCGCGATGCCCTTGTTGGCGAGAACAACAATCCGCGACGCAAGCGTCATCGCCTCCACCTGGTCGTGGGTGACGTAGATCATCGTCGAATCGGGCATCGATTCCTTGAGCTGCGCAATCTCGATCCGGGTCGCGACACGCAAGGCCGCGTCGAGGTTCGAGAGCGGCTCATCGAAAAGATACACCTTCGGATCCCGCACGATCGACCGACCAATCGCGACGCGCTGCCTCTGACCGCCCGACAGCGCCTTTGGCAGCCGGTCGAGGTAAGGCTCCAGCTGAAGGATCTTGGCGGCCTTTGACACCGCCGCATCGATCTCCTGCGGGGATTTCTTCGCCAGCTTCAGCGCGAACGACATGTTGTCGCGAACCGTCATGTGCGGGTAAAGCGCGTAGGACTGGAACACCATGGCGATGCCGCGTTCTGCGGGCGGCATGTCGTTGACCATGACCCCGTCGATTTCCAGCGTCCCACCGGTGATCTTCTCAAGGCCCGCGATCATCCGCAGCAAGGTGGACTTGCCGCACCCCGAGGGACCGACAAAAACAATCAGCTCACCCTGCTGAATGTCGAGGTTGATGTCTTTGAGCACATCGACGGTGCCGCCATAGGTCTTGGCCACATCGGTCAGTTTCAAGTCGGCCATGGGTTCCTCCCCCGGTGCTTTCCGTTCGTTAGTCTTGCAAGAGCGCGAAGCAGCATTGCCACGGCCCCAGATGCAGTATCCCGTCCGCCGACGGGTGCGCAGAGCCCAACTCGCCCCCGATCGAAAGCCAACGGCCCGAGGGCATCGGGCAATCGGAGGGCGTGTCGCTGAGGTTCACCGCGCAAAACAGCGTCTCGGACGCATCGCTGCGCATGAAATGGACGACTTCGCCCGAGACCTTCACCCCGTCGTGATCACCACGGGTCAGCGCGGGATGAGCCCGTCGGAAGGCAATGATGCGGCGATAATGGTGGATCAGCGCACCGGGGTCGTCCTCCTGGACGGATGCCGCGTGTGCCAAATGCTCGTGGCTGACCGGCAACCACGTTCGCGCGGCCGAAGAAAACCCGCCGTGCAGGTTGGACCGCTCCCAGACCATGGGCGTCCGGCAACCATCGCGACCCTTGAATTCGGGCCAGAACTCGATGCCGTACGGGTCCTGCAGGTCCTCGAAAGCCACATCCGCCTCACCAAGACCCAGTTCCTCGCCCTGATAGAGGCAGACAGAGCCGCGCAGGCTCATCAGCAGCGTCGCGAAGGCGCGTTGCGCCGCCGGGGTAAGATCCCATCGGGTGGCGTGGCGCTGGACGTCATGGTTGGAGAATGCCCAACAGGCCCATCCGTCGGAGGCGACATCGTCCACCTGCCCCATGACCTCCGCCACCCGCGCCGCATCGGGCCGGGATCCGGACAGGAATTCGAAGGCATAGCACATCTGCACCTTGTCTCCGCCGGAGGTGTATTCTCCCATGATCTCGAGGCCGCGCTGCGCGTCGCCGACTTCCCCCACGGCGGCGGCCCCGAAAGGCACCATCACCGCTCGAAGTTTCCTCAGAAATTCAAGGTTTTCCGGGCGGTTCTTCGAATAGAGGTGGTCCTGATGGTTATAGGGGTTGACCGACGGCGCGATGGTGGAGTTGCGCTTCTGCGGCGGCAGCGCCGGATTGTCGCGCAGTTCCGCATCATGGACGTAGAAATTGATCGTATCGAGCCGAAACCCGTCCACGCCCCGGTTCAACCAGAACAGCGCCACATCGAGAAGCGCCTCCTGCACCCGCGGCTCGTGGAAATTCAGGTCAGGCTGGGAGGTCAGGAAGTTGTGCAGGTAGTACTGCTCGCGCCGCGCGTCCCAGTGCCACGCGGAACCGCCGAAGATCGACAGCCAGTTGTTCGGCGGCGTGCCATCGGGTTTCGGGTCCGACCAGACGTACCAGCTGGATTTGGGATTGTCGCCGCTCTC
>CAYMMT010000001.1:67672-94378 GCA_964391555.1 uncultured Rhodobacterales bacterium | reverse complement strand
ACCACCGAAGAAGCCTTTGTGAAGGTGTTGCAGCGCCACGGCATCCAGCACCCCTTTGGCATCATCGGATCCGCCAAGATGCCGATTTCGGACCTGTTTCCGAAGGCGGGCATCACCTTCTGGGACTGCGCCCACGAAGGCTCCGGCGGGATGATGGCGGACGGCTACACGCGCGCCAGCGGCAAGATGTCCATGATGATCGCCCAGAACGGCCCCGGGATCACCAACTTCGTGACCGCCGTGAAGACCGCCTACTGGAATCACACGCCACTCCTGCTGGTCACGCCCCAGGCCGCCAACAAGACCATCGGCCAGGGCGGCTTTCAGGAAGTTGAGCAGATGGCGCTCTTCAAGGACATGGTCGCCTATCAGGAAGAGGTCCGTGACCCCTCCCGCGTGGCCGAGGTTCTGACCCGCGTGATCTCCAAGGCCCATCAGGCCTCTGCCCCGGCACAGATCAACATGCCGCGCGATTTCTGGACGCAGGTCGTCGACATCGACATTCCCGACCCGATCGAATTCGAGCGGTCCTCCGGCGGCGAAGCCTCCGTTGCCGCCGCTGCCGCGATCCTCAGCGAGGCCAGGAACCCGGTGATCCTGAACGGGGCCGGTGTGGTTCTCTCCGATGGTGGCATCGACGCGTCCATCGCGCTGGCCGAACGGCTCAGCGCGCCGGTCTGCGTGGGCTATCAGCACAACGACGCCTTTCCCGGAAACCACCCGCTCTTTGCCGGGCCGCTGGGCTACAACGGGTCCAAGGCGGGGATGGAACTGATCAAGAAGGCCGACGTCGTGCTCGCCCTCGGCACGCGCCTGAACCCCTTCTCCACCCTGCCCGGCTACGGCATGGAATACTGGCCCGCGGACGCGAAGATCATCCAGGTGGATCTGAACCCCGACCGTATCGGCCTGACCAAGAAGATCTCGGTTGGCATCGTCGGAGACGCTGCGAAGGTGGCGCGCGGGATCCTCGCCCAGCTTTCCGACGACGCGGGCGACGCCGGCCGCGACGCGCGGAAGGCGCAAATCTCCGAGACGAAATCGAAATGGGCGCAGCAGCTGTCGTCGATGGATCACGAAGACGACGATCCGGGGACCAGCTGGAACGAACGCGCCCGCGCCGACAAACCCGGCTGGATGTCCCCTCGCATGGCGTGGCGGGCGATTCAGCAGGCGCTCCCGCGGGAGGCGATCATCTCGTCCGACATCGGCAACAACTGCGCCATTGGAAACGCCTACCCCAGCTTCGATGAACCGCGCAAATACCTTGCCCCCGGCCTGTTCGGGCCCTGCGGCTATGGCCTGCCCGCCATTGTCGGCGCCAAGATCGGCTGCCCCGACGTGCCTGTCGTGGGCTTTGCCGGGGACGGCGCCTTTGGCATCGCGGTCACCGAGCTGACCGCCATTGGCCGGCCCGAGTGGCCCGCCATCACGCAGGTGGTGTTCCGCAACTACCAGTGGGGCGCGGAAAAGCGGAACTCGACGCTTTGGTATGATGACAACTTCGTCGGCACCGAACTCGACAATCAGGTCAGCTATGCCGCGATTGCCGAGGCCTGCGGCCTGAAAGGCGTCGTGGCCCGGACCATGGATGAGCTGACCGATGCGCTCAACCAGGCGATCAAGGATCAGGCCGCGGGCAAGACCACGCTGATCGAGGCCCTGATCAATCAGGAACTGGGGGAGCCGTTCCGCCGCGACGCGATGAAAAAACCGGTGGAGGTGGCCGGAATCGATCCGGCGGATATGGCAGCGCAGTAGGCGGTTTCACGCGAAGTCGCCCAAGCCCTGCCGTCGCCCCGCCCCGGCAGGGCGCCGATTGGGCGTCTACCGATATGCCGCCGCAGTTATGAATTCTCCGAACGCCTCGCACCACACGACCACCGTCGTGTAGCTGGACACGTCCACGCCCTCCGGCACCGGCAGGATGAACCCGGAGAACGTGTCGACATCTCCAATAAGGACAGCCTCGCTCTTGATCGGTTCGAACTCGTCCTCGTGCTCCACGAATTGCGTGGTCAGGTAGAGTTTGTAGTCCGGCCCCGGAGACAGCCGGCCCATATGCACGATCTCGTTGCCGGAGACCGCAATCGTTCCTTCGCCCCAATGCAGCCGATCGTTGCCGCGCAAGTCACGGGTCAGGGCAGCGGAAAACTCCGCGGCCTCGGTCTTCTCCTCAAGCATGGCGGCGTCCGGCGCTGGAGGCGCGGTGAGGATCGGCAGGAAGTAGACGCCGAGGCCGAAGCCGAGCGCCACCGCTGCCCCATGGCTGATCAGGAGCAGGATGAAACGTCGCATCGAACCCTCCAAGCTGGTGTCGAGCCAAGGCTAGGGCAGGCATGGCCGGCTGGTCCAGCCCGGCATCCCAACGTGGATTGCATTGCGCGACACTGCGCAGATACGGACGCGCGACCCTGACCGTTTGAGACGCCCTCACGCATCTGGCACATCGCGGCCGAGACCATGCGGTCAGATCTGCGCGAGCAGGGTCTCACCAGCGGAAATCTCGCATTGGCCGGGCCCGGCTTCCTCGTTCATCTGCGTGACAACGCCGTCTTCGGCCAGCAAGGCATATCGTTTTGACCGGTCATAGAACCCCACCGGCGGGGCCGTGAACGCCATGTCCGCCGCCTTGGTGAATTCCGCCGCGGGATCCGCCAGCATCATGATCCCGGCCTCACCCGCGCCGGTGTTTTCAGACCATGCCTGCATCACGAAAGGATCGTTCACGGCAACACAAACCACTGTATCAACGCCCTTTTCCTTGAATGCCGTCATATTGCGCATGAAACTTGGAACGTGCGCGGTGGAACAGGTCCCGGTGAAGGCGCCGGGCAGCCCGAACAGCGCGACTTTCTTGCCAGAGGTCAGTTCGGAAATGGTCACGGTTTCGGGCCCGCTGTCGCCCATGCGGATCAGGGTGGCGTCGGGCAGTTTGTCTCCGATGGAAAGGGGCATGATGGCATCCTCTTTTTGGCGTTGTGTTGGTGCTTTGGCGCGATATAGCCTCCCGCCTCGGCAGAACCAGATCAGGGGGCGGGGCAATGGCCCATTTTGTCATCATCGGCGCCGGCCAGGCCGGCCAATCGCTTGCCGGCAAGCTCCGTGGTGAAGGCTTCGACGGGGAGGTCACGCTGATCGGCGCCGAACCCGTTCCGCCCTATCAAAGACCACCGCTCTCCAAAGCCTACCTCTTGGGTGAGATGGAAGAGGCACGGCTCTACCTGCGCCCGCGCGAATGGTATGATGATCAGCAGATCGCCCTGCGCACCGGCACGAACGCGACCGGGGTCGACACCGGGGCAAAAATCATCACCTTGGCCGATGGAACCCGGATCACCTACGACGCCCTCGCCCTGACCACCGGGGCCATCCCCCGCCGTCTGCCGGCCGCGATTGGCGGTGACCTCGCCGGCGTCTACGTCATGCGCGATCTGGCGGACGCGGACGCGCTCGCGCCGGAGATGGCCGCGGGGCGGCGGGTTCTCATTGTCGGCGGCGGCTACATCGGGCTGGAGGCTGCCGCGGTGGCTGCCAAGCGCGGCATGAACGTGACGCTGGTCGAGATGTCGGACCGCATCCTCCAGAGGGTCGCGGCAGAACAGACCTCGGACTACTTCCGCGCGCTCCATACGGCTCATGGCGTTGACATCAAGGAAGGTATTGGTCTCCAGAGACTTACCGGAAACGACCACGTGACCGGCGCAGTTCTGTCGGACGGCACCGAACTGCCCTTCGACTGCGTGGTCGTCGGAATCGGCATCGCGCCCGATACCAGGCTGGCCGAGGCAGCGGGCCTGACCCTCGACAATGGCATCGCCACGGACGCGACCTGCCGGACCTCGGACCCGCATATCTGGGCCGCCGGCGATTGCGCGAGTTTCCCCTACGATGGCGGGCGGCTGCGGCTTGAGAGCGTGGGCAACGCCATAGACATGGCTGAGGCCACGGCCCGGGCGATGTTGGGTGGGATGGACGGCTACGTGCCCAAACCGTGGTTCTGGTCCGACCAGTACGACTGCAAACTGCAGATCGCCGGCCTTGGCACGGGTCATGACGCTGTCCACGTCCGGAACGGCGACGGGGGCGCCGTGTCGCACTGGTATTACCGTGGCGCCGATCTGATCGCGGTCGATGCGATGAACGATCCGCGGAACTACATGGTCGGCAAGCGGCTCATCGAAGGTGGCAAATCACCGGATCCTGCCGTGATAACCGACCCGGCGACCGACATGAAGGCACTCCTGAAAGCGTGAGGATCATCGGCGGCATTCACAGGGGCCTGCGGCTGGCCGAGGTGGGCAAGGGCGATGCGGCGGCCCATCTGAGACCGACGCCGGACCGGGTTCGGGAGAGTCTGTTCAACATCCTCATGGGACAGGGCCTGATCGACGGTGTTGCGGTTCTCGATCTTTTTGCAGGGACCGGAGCGCTCGGGCTCGAAGCGCTGTCTCGTGGCGCGTCGCACGTGACTTTCGTCGAAACGGGCCGAGCCGGCCAGCGGCTGATCCGTGACAACCTCGCCCGCGCCCAGCGCGAACAGGACGCGACCCTGCTCACCTCGGACGCACGCCGACTGCCGTCTGTGAGGGGGGCGCCTGCGGGTCTCGTCTTTCTCGACCCGCCCTACGGCAAGGCATTGGGCGCGCCGGCCATCGCCTCTGCCCTCGATCAGGGTTGGGTCGCGCAAAATGCTCTCATCGTCTGGGAAGAGGCCGCGCCGCAAGATCCGGTTCCGGGCACACGTCTCTTCGACCGGCGCCGCTATGGCGACACCCACCTGACACTCCTCGAATTCGATGGAAGCGGGGGGGTAAGCCTCCAGTGAACAGCTACGCGTCTCTTGGCGTCGGCAGCATCCCAGGCATCGGCCCCGACAAAGTGGCGTCCGATTCTGCCCCCTGAAGAATGGTCGGTTCCCCGAATTCCCTTTTGGGGTTAGGGTGCCACCATGAGCGATGCCACCGCCCAGCCTCCCTGGCTCACCGCAGCCCCGGCCAAAGACAAGCAAAGCGCCACGCTGCCCAAGTTCAACCCCGTTCCGGTGTCTGCTCCGGTGCTCATCGGCGACGCGGTCACACCGATTGGTCAGGGGACCTTGCTTGGCCTGTTGATGCAGAAGGCCGCCGAGACCGAGGAATAGGCCCCCGGCCTATTGCGACGCAAGGTAGGCGAAGGACCCGACCGCCTGACCGCCAAGAGAGCTTCGCATCTGGTCGACGTGCACGATCGGAACCATGTCGAGACTGATGTTGTTGGTCACGAAGTAGCTCGGCCCCTGCCCCGGGTTCGGATACGCCACGATCCGCAGAAGCATGGGACCCCAGGTCGGATCCGTGTAGGTGCCCATGGCCTGCACCGCGACGAGGCCGTTGACCTCGATCCGCCCCCAACCCACGAGCTCGCCACCGCCCTGTGCGACCGTGGCCTGGGCGAAGACATTGTCCCGAATGAAGGCGAGGATCGCGTCGAGCCGTACATCCTGATTGGGCGTCTGAGCCCAATCCGCCGCATAGACCGTCATGTTTTCGACAAAGCGACGGTCATCCTCCGGCCCCGCCGCCCAGGTGAACTTGGCAAAGCCGCCGTTGTCAGGCGCACCGTCCGAGATCAGCTGCAGCGCGTCGTTGATCGGCAGGGCCAGCCGAAACGGCTGTGGCACGGGGATGCCGAACCGGTCCGTGTAAGACTGATCGAAGTTGAACACCCGGAACTGGCCGAACCCGCCCAGCGCAAAGAGGTTGAACGGTACGGTGGTTTGTTCAGGCGCCGCGTCGGTCTGTGCCGGAAGCTCTCTGGGTGTGAGATACAGGACGCCGGACAGCGCCAGCCCGGCGATGATGCTGAAGATGATGGGAAGGCGCATCGCTCTCCTCAATACACCCGGAACAGGTTCGCACTGAGGTCGATGAACCGAGCCAGAAGAACCGACCGCCGGTCGAGGTCAACCTTGCTGAGGCAGGACAGGACCGCCGAATTGATGCTGCGCGGGGCGCGCCAGATCGGCACCGGGGCCGGGTCGTTGGGCGCGATCTGTCCGCCGCTCCATCCGACAGCAAGGGCAAGCATGACAGCAGGGGTTCGCGGTGTTTCCCAGAGGGAGGCCCTGAGCGCGGCATAGCGGTTTTCATTGTCCGGATAGGTCGTCCAGCGGGCGACGATCTCCATCAATTCCCGGTCGCTGTCACTCAGTTCATCGGGCAACGCCCGAACACATTCGTATCCCCACCAGATCGCCATCTTGGGTCGGGCCGCGAAGGCGGCGTAGGTGACCGATTCCTCAGGGGTTGTCGACGACCGCAACCGACCGAGAAAACCCATGGCATCCTCGTCCTCGCGCGGACGGTGCTGTACCAGTTTCTTGATCTGGGGGATCGCGGTGAACAACTCCGACGGTGTCGGGTACCGAAGTCCCGACACAGGAGGCTGGGTCTTCTCGATCGCACCGTCCCCGGTGTCGTCTACGCCTTGCCCGGCATCCGGCATCTTCTCTGCTTCCATCCGCAAAGTATTCCGTCAAATCTGTCGACGCCCACAATATTCAGCGTCTTTTGCCTAAATCAAGCCTAACGGGGACACGAGACCACCGTCAGTCGCATTTTCGCCGCCAAGGGCCCTCTCCCACGGGCCCCCGGGGTCAGTTGAGGTTGATCTTCGACGCCTTCATCGCCGATTTGCTGCTGGTCTTGGTGTTGAAGTTCTTGGCTTTGATGGTCGTGCCCTTCTTGGTCTGCAACTTCATCGTGTCGCCGTCGATCTGCATCTTCTGGCCGCCAATGGAGAACGTCCCGTCGTTCTTCATCGAGATGGTCGATTTGCCCACGGTGATCGAGATTTCGTCCCCGGCGGTGATCGTCAGCTTCTTGCCGACCTTGATCGTCTTGTTGTCGCCGACGGTTTCATTGGCGTTCTTGCCGACGGTGACGGTTTCGTTCTCACCAACCGATTGCTTGGAGTTCTTGCCGGTCGTGTGAGTATGATCCTTGCCGATCTTGGTGGTATTGGACTGTTTGACCTCTTCCTTCCGGTCCTTGTCCACGGTTTCGGTGTGATTGCCTTTGATGTGCACGGTCTGATCCTTGTCGACCGTGAGCTTCATGTTGGCCTTGATCAGTTCGGTATGGTCGTTGCCGACCTCGATTTTCTTGTCGTTGCCAACCTTCTGGGACCAGTCGTGATCGATCTCCTCGGAATGGTCGTTGAGCGTCTTTTCGTTCCGGTCCTTCTGGGCGTGGATCCAGATCTCTTCCTCGCCGCCCTTGTCCTCGAACCTCAACTCATTGAAGCCGTCAGCCTCATGGCTATCGGTCTTGAAGACGGAGCGCGTCTTGTTCGCCGGAAGATCGTATGGTGGCGTATTCTTGCCGTTGTAGACACATCCCGTGACGATCGGCAGACTCGGATCGCCGTGGATGAACTCAACGATGACCTCCATTCCGGTTCGCGGGATTACCATGCCGCCATAGCCCTTATGCGCCCAGTTCTGACTGACGCGGCACCGCATCGACGGCGATTGGTCAAGGGACCATGGGAACATGACCAATATGCGGCCGTGCTCGTCGCAGTCGATCTCGCCCTCACCGCAGACAATGCCTGTCTGCACACCGTTCACGACCGGCGCCGGCGCAGAGCGGACCGGCACAATCGGTACGTCATCGGGGATGAACTCGTAGCTTCCGATGTAGGAGGTCGATTCGCCTTCCCCAACACCCGACCCATAGGCCTGCGAAGAAAAGTTGTGGCTGGCCTTCATGCAGACAAAGCGCTTGGTCTCCAGCCGCGGCAGATCATCGCCCGTCAGTTCAATCCGTTGACCGGCCGAAAGGCTCAGAACGTCGCCCGACGCCCGGAAACGACGGTCCCGAATGCGCTCTTGCCAAACCCGCTTGGAAACGACGCCGCGGCCTTCGCCTTCGTCCAGGTAACTTCCCGGAAAATCGAAACTTTCGATGTCCCCCATGGCGTATTCCGCCTCGCCCAACTGGTCGACCTCCATGGCCGCGTCGGGGGATTTGAAGTTGAAGTCGATCAACCGGACCGCACCCGTGGTCATGTTGCGTTCGGATTTCATGTCCCAGAGGTGTTCTTCGTCGAACACGTAGTCGCCCTGCGCGGGACGATACTCCCGTGTACCGCCCGCGATCTCATCATGGCTTTCGGAGTCGTCGGACAGCACGAGCGTGTGACTGCCCTGCTCATGGCGGAAATAGTAGGAAATGCCGAACTGCTGCATCATCCGTGTGCAGAACACCAGATCGCTTTCGCGGTACTGCACTGTGTATTCCAGCGTCGGGTAATCGCCGGAAAGGCTGCCGTCATCGAGATGCGGAGCGCCGAGACCGGAATACTTGCTCATGACCTGCTTGAGGATCTCGACCACGGTGAGTTCGTGGAAGATCCGCTGATTTCGCCGCCGACCGGCCAGCGCAAACCATGGCCGAAGCTTCAGATCGTAGCGATTGCCCCCTTCTTGGGTCCCCGCGTTGGCGGCCTGAACGACAATGCCATCGAAAAAACGTGCGCCGTGCTGAGTGGCGAACTCAACGGTAGCGTGGGTTCCGACAAGGTCGGCGAGGTTCAGATCGGGTTGGGTCGAGAGTGCGTGGACCGTGTAGTCGAAAAGACCATCTACAAAATCAGCGCCGGTAAACCGGAGCAAAACAAGCACGTCGGGGCCGAGTTCGGTGTGTAACTTTCCAAGACGTGCCTCCTGCGCGAACGAAACATTCATGCCAGAGACCTCTGCAATGACTGTAAGAATATAATGCACCAAAGGTAGGCATTTTGGCAGCCCATGCAATGATTGGTTTGCTAAAGGTTTGATCCGCCCGGCGGACCTTGGCCACGGGATCGCCTTCGCAGAGCCACTCGGAGGCCCGAAAATGCCGGAAAACGGTAAGGGTTCCCTGCCCTTGACCGGCATTATCAGACCCGCGATGGTTGACCATGGCGGCACAGGGTCCCAAGATTGCGCGAAACGAGCCAGCGCGAACCGGGGAAGGGGGAGCGTTGCCAGCGGCTCGACATCGATTCAAAGGCAAGCGGATACCCTATGTCCTGGTTTAGCAAAGTCGCGTGGAAAGAAGGTCTCTTTCTGCAGCCCCAGCACCTGCAACAGGCTGACCGCTATATCGAAAAGCTGATCCAGTCCCGCACGGGCGTGATCACGCCCTACCCCTGGGGCCTGATCGAAATGACCATCGACCGGGACCTTGCCCAGCAGGGAAGGCTCGGGCTGCGGGCAGCCGTGGGGATCATGCCCGATGGAACGCCATTCGAAGCTCCAGGCGCCGGCCCCTTACCCACGCCGGTCCAAGTCCCTGATGATGCTGCCGGTTTGACCATTTGGCTGACGCTGCCGGATGCGGCCATGAACGGGCAGGACGTGGGCGCCGGCGAAAAGGACAGCGGCACGCGGTATTTTGTCGAACCGACCACAGTGGCGGACAATGCCTCGTCAACGCGAATCGAACAGACAATCGAAATCGCCGTGCCACGCCTCGAGATCGCGCTCCGGAAGTCACCGAAGCCCGGATACCAGTGCATCCCCATCGGCCGCATCAACGAGGTGCGTGACGGCGTCGTCTCCATCGACGACACGGTGCCCCCCACGGGGCTGATCCTGAACGTGCATCCCGCATACGAAGGCTACCTCAGCCGGGTGATCGGGTGGATTGAGGCAAAGCTCGAGAATCTGGCGCGATATGCCTCCGACCCGTCCTCGGGCGGTGGGCTGCAATCCGCCGATTACCTGATGCTGATGTTGCTGAACCGGGTGCTTCCGATCTTGCGGCACTACCGCAATTCCGGCTCGGTGCATCCCGAACGGCTTTATGAGACGTTGATTTCGCTTTCCGGAGAGCTCGCCACGTTCGACCAGAACGAGCGCCGCGCCGCCGATTACGAGGCCTACAATCACGACGATCCGAAAGGCAGTTTTACCACCGTTGTGCAGGACATTCAGCGCATGCTGGCGCGCGATGTGGGCCGCGCCATTCGTCTGGAGCTGAAGGAAGTGCGCCAGAACTCCTTTGCCGCGCTGGTCAACGACCGCAACCTGTTTGCCCAGGCGACCTTCGTGGTCGAAGTGGCCGCGGGCCTGCCGCTCACCGAGGTGCAGCAGCAATTCCCGCATCTTTGCAAGGTGGGGCCGTCGACCCGCATGAAGGAGATCATCAACAATAACCTGCCCGGGGTCGGATTGGTGCATTTGCCCAATCCTCCGAGCCAGATCCGGGTGGTGGCATCGAACGTGTATTTCATGCTCGACAAGACAACCGAACTCTGGCGTGAGTTTTCGACCGCGCCGGCGATCGGCATGCATTTTGCGGGCAGCTGGCCGGGGCTGAAACTGGAACTGTGGGCCGTACCGGAGGGGTAAGCCATGGCGGACAAGGACAAGACAGTCTTCGGACAAAGCCTGCCGACATCCCCGTCCCGGCAGGCCCAGCAACCGCCTCAGCCGCAACCGCCGCAGCCCCAGGCGCCTCATGCGCCCCAGGCACCGCAGCCACAGCAGCCACAACGGGGTGGCGCCGAGAAAACCGTGTTCGGCGCGGCCCTGCCGCAAGCCGGCGGCGGGCGCGTTGCGCCAACGGGCGCTCAGCCCCCTATGCCGCAAGGAGGTGCACCCCACCCCCCTGCGGGACCTCCGCCCGGCGTTGAGGACACGTGGCTGGGCGGCGCGCTGAACCCGCAGTCCTATGGCATGCCGACACCGACACCGACACCGACGCCGGCCCCCCAAGCGCCCCCACCGCAACAGCCCTACGGACAACCTGCACAGGGCGGCTATCAGCATCCGCAGCATTACACGCCACAAACCGGGGGCGGGCCGGTCGGGGCAGAGATGTTCCCGGAAATACAGGACCCCAACCAGCAGCAACAACCGCAGCGTCAGGTGCCCCGAATCGCGCTCGAGGATGCATTGCGCGGGACGGGTCTGGGCGCGGGCGGGTCCACCAACCCGCTTGTCGCGGCTGCGGCGAACCTTCTGATCCTGCTTGGCCGCCTGCGATCCGGCGTGGTCGAAATGCAGGTGATGCCGCTGATCGAGCACGTCGCCCGCGAGATCGACCTTTTTGAACGCAACGCGCTCGAAGCCGGAATTCCGCAACCCGATGTGATCGATGCGAAATACGCGCTTTCGGCGACGGCTGACGACATCGTCCAGAACCTGCCGGGCGCCGACAAGGCGGTGTGGCTTCAGTATTCGATGGTCGCGCGCTTCTTTGGCGAACGGTCGTCGGGCGTCGGTTTCTTCCAGAAGATGGACGTGGCCATGAAAGCGCCTGGTCAGCGGTTCCACCTGTTGGAGATCATGCTGACCTGCCTCAGCCTTGGCTTCGAAGGCCAATACCGCACGGCCCCGAACGGGTCGGTCGACCTCGCCCGCATCCGGGGCGCTATCTACGAAACGCTGCGGCGCGTCACGCCGCGCCCGGACGACGATATTTCCGTGCGATGGGAACCGGTGATCCTGGGGTCCAAGCGCCGTTATGGCGGTGTTCCGATCTGGGTCGTGGCCTCGGTTGCCGCGGCCATGGTGGTCGCGCTCTTTGCAACGCTGTCGACGCTCTTGGCCGGCGAGGGCGCCGACGTGCAGGAGCGGATCCTCGCACTCCATCGCGGGACCCCGGACATTACCATCGAGCGCACGATGCCGCTGCAAAACGAGGTGGAAATCGCCCCACGGGAAGTCTTCATCCCGGATCCGGCGGCCCAGTTCGAGCGCATACAATCCGCGTTGCAGGCTGAAATCGACGCCGGGCAGCTCGAAGTCGAGACCAAAGGGGAATTCATTCTCATTCGGATAGGCGACGCACTGAAGTTCCGCTCCGGCTCTGCCGACCTCGAGGTCGAGATTGCAGAGCTGGCCGAGGCCATCGGCCGGGCACTGAACGAGGAAGAGGGCCCGATCCGTGTGGTCGGCCATACCGATAGCGTGCCGATGTCCGGACGTGGCCGCTACAAGACCAATGAAGAACTATCCTCGGCCCGCGCCGAAACCGTCGGCGGCATTCTAACAGAGTATTTCGACGATGCGTCCCGTATCACCACCGAAGGCGTCGGCGCGATCGACCCGATCGCGGACAATGCAACCGCCGAGGGGCGCGCCCAAAACCGCCGCGTGGAAGTGATGATCCGCAAGGAGGACGTGTGACATGAGACTTTTTGGCATCTCGATCCGCGGCTCCTGGACAAGGAACGCCTGGATCCGCATCCCGCTGAATATCATCGGCTTGCTCTGTATTTCGGCAGCGATCTGGTTCGGCTTTGCCATGATCCCGCTGGAAATTTTCCAGACCGTGTGGCTGCGAGCGAGCCTGATCGGCTTTATCTGGTTCATCGTCATCCTGGTGTTCACCATCAAGCTGATCAGGCGTCGCCGCGCGGCCAGGGCGCTCGAGGACAGCCTCAAACCTGAACCTGTTGGTGACGGTGCGGTGATTGCCGAGCGGATGGACGAGGCCATGGCCAAACTGAAGGCGTCCGGCGGCAAGACCTACCTCTATGATCTGCCGTGGTACATCATCATCGGCCCTCCCGGTGCGGGGAAAACGACGGCGTTGCAAAATTCCGGCATCGAGTTTCCGGGCAACGAGAAAGACGGCGTTTCGGAATTCGGCGGCACCAAGAACTGCGATTGGTGGTTCGCCGAGGATGCCGTCCTGATCGACACCGCGGGCCGCTACACCACGCAGGACAGCGACAAGGATGCCGATGAGGCGTCTTGGACCTCATTCCTTGAAAACCTCAAGGCCGGCCGGCCGAACCAACCGATCAATGGCGTGATCCTCGCGTTCTCCTCCGAGGACATGATGTCCTTCGACGAGGACCAATTGCGCCACCATGCCGAAACCGTGCGAGACCGTCTGGGCGAAATGCACCAGACCCTGAAGATCGACTTCCCGGTCTACGTGATGTTCACGAAGGCCGATATCATCTCGGGCTTCCGCGAGTATTTCAGCTCGTTTTCGGCGTCGCGGCGCAAGCTTGTCTGGGGGTCCACCTTCCAGACCAAGGACCGCAAGGAAGAGACCTGGCAACAGGTGGAGCGCGAATTCGACAGCCTCGTCAGCCGGCTGTCGGACGAAGTCATCGACCGGATGAGCGAAGAACCCGATGGCGTGAGCCGAATTTCCATCTTTGGTCTGCCGGGTCAGATGGCCCTGATGCGGTCGAACATCACCGAGTTCCTTCGCCGTGTGTTCGAACCCACGCAATACAAGACAAACGCGATCCTGCGCGGTTTCTATTTCACGTCCGGAACCCAGGAAGGCACGCCGATTGATCAGGTGCTCGGCGCCATGAACCGCAACATCGGCGGTGATGGCTTCCAGCCCGACTTCATGTCCGGGAAGGGCAAGAGCTACTTTCTGCATGACCTGCTGTCGAAGGTCATTTTCGAGGAACAGGATTGGGTCAGCCACGATGCGCGCGCGGTCCGCCGGACAGCCGTTTTGCGAACGTTGGCGATCGTGCTGATCTCGGCAGTCACATTGGGGGCCATGGGGGCGTTCGGCTATTCATTTTGGCGCAACGCGACGCTGGTTGCCATGGCCCAACAGGATGCCGACGCCTACTTCGGTGCCGCTCAGGGTGAGCTGAACCGAACCGTCATCAGCGACACCAATCCATCCCCCGTCATGCCATACCTGCAGACGGTTCGCCTCATGACAGCCGGGTATGGGGACGAACGCGAACCGGGCTTTGCCGAACAACTGGGGCTGTCGCAGTACCAGCGCGTGAACCTGGCCGCAGAGCGGGCCTATTCCGACGCGCTGGAGCGGATGCTGCGACCGCGGATGATTCTGCACATGGAAAACACGCTGCCTCAACTGGTGATCGACGGTGATACGGCAGGCATCTACCGGGCGCTGAAGGTCTACCTTCTGCTCGGTAACCAGCAGGTGGGTGCCGGTGACGATGCCGCGATCCAGAGCTATTTCGAAGAGGTCTGGCGACAACAGTTCAATTCCGCCGGGCAGATCGACGAGCGCGACCAGCTACGCGAGCACCTTTCTGCCATGCTGGAACTGGACGACGGCCGCGAGCCGCTCCTTGGTGTCGACGCCGCCATTGTCCGCAACGCGCAGGAAGCCATCGTCGATTTGCCGCTGGCCGATCAGGCCTATGCATCTATTCAGGACCGCGCGGTCACATCAGGGGTTCTGGATTGGGTCCTCGAGGAGCAATTGGGGGGCCGTGTCGCCGAGGTGTTCGAGACAACCACGGGCGAACCGCTCAACACCGTCAAGGTGCCGGCGATGTACACCTTCGAAGGGTATTGGGGCTTTTTCGTCGAAGAACTCACACTCGCGCGGCAGAACCTCGAAGAAGACCAATGGGTTCTGGGCGACGCCGCAGGCCGTGTCGGTTACGAACAACAATTGGCCACGCTCGAACGCGAACTGCATCGACGCTACCAGATCGACTTTGTCGCTGCTTGGGAAGACGCGCTGAGCAAGATTTCAATTCAGCCGATGTCCGTGGACGCGCCGAATTATGAGAAGCTCGCGTCGATGGCGTCACCAACGAACTCGCCGTTTCTCCACCTTGTGGAGCGGGTTCAGCAGGAAACCAACCTGATCGATTTCTACCTCCAGCTTGAGGCGCTGGACGCCGCCGCGCTGGCCTCGGGCGACCCCTTCGGTCAGGCGTCGAACTCGGTCTATCGCCGGATGTGGAACAACTCCTCGATCCTGCAAAGGATTGCCCTCGATTTCGTCAGCGGGTCCGCGAAATCGACAGAACGGGCCGGTGGGCTCGAGGAAGAAACCCAGCGCCGCCAGGTGGAACGCATCACCGACGAATTCGAAGACTGGCATGCACTGGTGCGAGGCGAGCCGGGCCAGCGGCCCATCGATGCCATCGTGGCCCAGATCGGCCAGGTCAGGGACAACCGTCGTCAGGCCGCTCTGGCCCCGACGCCGATGGACGAACAGATGCTTCAGCCGCTTCTGGCCAGCCTGACCGCCAACAATACGGCCTATCCCGATGACGTGGGCCGCCTTCTCAATGAGGTCGAACGAGAGTTCCGATCTGTTGCGGAGGACGCCACGATTTCGGAACTGAATCGCGCGCTGAACGAGCAGGTCACGGCATTCTGCACCGAAGCGATTGCGCCCAACTACCCGTTTGGCTCCGGCAGACCCGTATCGCCGAGCATCTTTGGCCAGTTCTTCGGGCCAAACGGGCGGATGGACAATTTCTATTCGACCTATCTGCAGCCTCATGTGGTGCGCACGTCCAGCGGGCTTGAGCCCGCACCGAACAGCCCGATCGGGGACCGCCTCAATCCCGCCGCGCTGCGCGAATTCGAACGGGCCGAAAAGATGCGTCTGGCGTTCTTCGCCTCGGGTTCGCCTGAACCTTCGGTGGGCATGTCGGTGGAACATGCGTCGTCATCACCGGGTGTCGACATCGCGGTTCTGACGATCAATGGCGGATTCGCCCAGACCCAGGCCGGTGGCGCCCCGTCCTCTCTGGATTGGCCGGGCAACTCCGGCGGCGTGAAACTCGAACTGTTTCCGGCCGAAGCCGGGCGTGCCAATGACCGCGACTTCGAAGGTGGTCGCTGGGCCATCGTGGACTTCCTGCGCCGGGGCAACGCCCGAGCGTCGGGCAACCTCGTGGAGGTGACACATCAGGTTGGTGGCCGGACGATTACCTACAAGATCGAGTTCGACTCAACGACGGTACCTTTCCTGATGCCAGAGCTGTCGGACTTCTCTTGCCCCACGAGCCTGGAGTAGATCGCGTATGGTAAGCCGCATCGAGGTCGGGGTTCTCGGCAAGCATCCGGGCTACGGCGATTTTGTCCGTCATGGGATCGAAGAGCCGATCGCCGATGAGCTGACGAACTGGATCGACACAACCCTGACCGAGGTTCGGGACCAGTTGAAGGCCGACTGGGCCGACTTCTGGGACAATGGACAAGAGCTGCGGTTCTGGCTCGGTCGCGGGATCCTCGGGCATACGACGATCGGCATCTTCCGTCCCTCCCGGGACCGTGTCGGCCGACGCTATCCGCTGATATTGATGGCCCAGGGAGTGGCCGTCGAGGCCCCGGTGATCGATCATGATCAGCGCCCATGGGACGTGCTGTCCGCCCAGATGCAACGCATGCAGCCCGGACAGGGCGCGGCGGCCCTGCTGCGCGGCGTCGATGCCGATGCGCTCTTTGTTGCGCCCGAACCGGCCGAAGCGTCGGAAATGGGGCCGGTGATCTGGGCACATCATCCCGAAGGCGACCTGTCTCAGCTTCTGGCGTCTGCCGCGCCGGTGGATCACGGCCGCGCCGCGACGACCCGCAGCTACTGGTGGTCCGTCGCGGCGCCCGGACGCGCTCCGGTCTGGCTCGCCCACCCCGGTCTGCCCCAGGGGCCCGCCCTGGCCTGGGCCATAGGTGGCGTGCCGATGGATGGCCCGATGCCCGCGCCGGTCCCGCCGCCGGTCCCCGACGCGCAGGTCGAGCCCGACCCCTATGGCGAGATCGCGGCCGAAGATGCTCCGCCGCCGATGCCGCAGGAGGCGTTTCACAGTGCCGCCGTCGCCGCCCCGCCCGAACTTCCGGTGCCTGCCCCGGATGAGGACGAGGCCGAGGACAGCCACGGTTTCGGCGAAATCACGGACTATGGCCTGGACCTTCCGTCACCTTTGGAGAGTCCTGCACCCAACGCCGAAGAAAATGACGGTGACGATTGGGCCAGTATTGCCGATAGCGATCTACCTTCCCTCGCCATGCCGCGCGACACCAAAGACTGAAAGGCCTGACACCACATCATGGCGAGCAACGACTTTTTTACCTTCGTGACCGGAACCAAATCTGACGTGGGCTGTATCCGGGAGGTCAACGAAGACAGTTTTCTGGCGCAGCCGGACTTCGGCCTTTGGGTGGTCGCTGACGGAATGGGCGGACACGCGGCCGGAG
Organism: uncultured Rhodobacterales bacterium; assembly: GCA_964391555.1. Classification (GTDB taxonomy): domain Bacteria; phylum Pseudomonadota; class Alphaproteobacteria; order Rhodobacterales; family Rhodobacteraceae; genus JAMWZF01. Next base: position 77,442 of record CAYMMT010000001.1, on the reverse strand, counting down.
ACTATGCCAGCCAGACCATCGTGAAGGAGCTGAACTCCATCGGCGTGCCGGCGTCGGGCGACGACCTGCAGGCGCGGTTCATGGAACGGCTGGTCCATGCCAATGACGCGATCTACCGCCACGCGATCGAACTTGACCGGGGCACCATCGGGGCAACGGTTGTGGCGCTTTTGGTTCACGGGTCGGATTATGCCTGTATCTGGTCAGGTGACAGCCGCATCTACCGCTACCGCGATGGGGCGCTCGAACAGCAGACCCGAGATCATACCGAAGTTCGCGCACTGCTCGAATCCGGGGCAATCACGGAGGAAGAGGCGGCAAACTGGCCCCGCAAGAATGTCATCACCCGGGCCATCGGGGTGACAGAAGTGCCCGAGTGTGATGTCATGGGCGGGGAGTTGGAAATCGGTGATATGTTCCTTCTGTGTTCGGACGGTCTGACGGAGCATGTGGAAGACCACGAGATAGCCGACATGATGGCCGCCTTTCACCCGCAGGAAGCCTGCGACCGGCTCATCGATTTGACGCTCTCGCGCGGCGCCAAGGACAACGTGACCGTGGTCACCTTATCCTGCATGCCGCCGCCTCCGCCCGAAGACGACCCGGACTATGCGCCGATCATGGATGAATTCTGATGACTGCTCCCAGTGACAGCGACGACAACGATCGCACGCAGATCGGCACGCCCCTGCCACCGAAACGGCCAGAGGGTGAGGCGAGTGGAGGTGGCGATGCGCCGGCAACGCCGCCCGTCAGCCAACCTCCGACCAGCCAGCCGCCCCATGGTCAGCCCCCGGCACCACAACCACCGGTGTCGCAGCCCGGGTTGCAGACGCCGCCCTATGGCCAGCCGCCAGCGCAATCGGCAGAGTCGAGCGGTTGGACAATGTTCGGCGCGCCGCTCACCGACCCGACCCAGCAGCCGTCCGATGTGCTGCCTGATCCATCTCAGGTTCAGCCGCCTCAACCCGAACCAACCCCGCCGCCCGCGCAGGCCGCTCCGTCAGGACCGCCCGGCCCCGGCGAACCGGGTTGGGTCCCGGGCGGCGCGACCCCCGACACGCCTGCTGCGCCATCAGCCGCGCCCGGACCCGGCGAACCCGGATGGGTGCCGGGCGGAGTTCCGGACGAAACCTCGGCCGTCCCGGACGCGCCTTCGGCACCACCAGGCCCCGGAGAACCCGGTTGGGTCCCCGGCGGGGCACCGGAAGCACCCGTGTCCACCACGCCGGAGCCATCTGCGGAACCCGGTCCGGGCGAACCCGGATGGGTGCCGGGCGGTGCGCCCCTGGACCCGGCGCCGGTTTCTGAAACACCATCGGATTTGCCGCCCGGACCGGGTGACCCGGGCTGGGTTCCGGGTGGTTCACCCGAGGTCGAGCCCGCACCACCCGAACCACCGGTCTCCGAAGCGCCAATGCCTCAGGCCCCGATTTCGGAACCAGCGATGCCGCCGGCCCCCGAGGCGCCGCCGGCAATGTCGCAACCACCACTCTCCACACCACCGATTTCGGAACCGGCGATGCCGCAGGAACCGGTGGCCACCCCGCCGCCAGTATCGCAGCCGCCCGTGTCAGCGGCACCTGCGATGGAGGCCCCCCCGGTCACTCCACCGCCTGTCGACCACGACGCGACCATGATGGCCACGCCGCCGCCACAGGAGCCGGCGACGGCCACACCTGCTGACGGCACAGCCGCAGCGGCAGCCGCTCCACAACCGCGCAGGCCTCGCCGGAGCGATGGCCCGACGCTGGATATCGGCACCGTCATCAACAACAACTACCGCATCGACCAGGTCCTCAAGGCTGGCGGCATGGGCGAGGTGTATCGCGGCACCGAGGTTGGCACCGGCGACCCGGTGGCGATCAAGGTCATCCTGCCGGAACTCGCCGAAGACGAAAAAGTTGGCCAGATGTTCAAGCGCGAGGCCCGAACCCTGCGCCAGCTTCAGGACGAGGCCATCGTCCGGTATTACAACTACGTCCACGATCCGAACCTCGACGCGTACTGCCTGGTCATGTCCTTCATTTCCGGCGTGCCGCTGAGCGATCACACCGCGGAGTCCGGACCGATCACGGTCGAGGAAGCCCTGGTACTGCTGCGCCGGCTCGCCAAGGGTCTGCAAAAGGCCCACGATCTCGACGTGGTCCACCGTGATCTCAGCCCCGACAACGTCATGCTGCCCCACAACGACGTCCGCGAGGCCGTGATCATCGATTTTGGTATCGCGAAGTCGAATGTGGAGAAAGAACAGACACTTGCAGGCCAGTTCGCGGGCAAATTCCGGTACGTCAGCCCGGAACAACTGGGCCATTTTGGCGGCGATATCGGCGGCCAGTCGGATATCTACTCGCTCGCCCTTCTGATGGTGGCCGCGCTGCTTGGCAGACCACTCGATATGGGCTCCTCCATCGTCGAAGCCGTGCAGACCCGGCAGACGGTGCCGGATCTGAGCGAGGTTCCCAATGACCTCCGTCCCATCCTGACCCACATGCTGGAGCCCGATCCGGCACACCGTCCCCAGACCATGGAAGACATCATTCGCCTGATGGACTTCCCCGAACAGATCCCGCTGAACTATCGTCAGGGCCTGCCGCTGCCAAACACGGCCCAGACCACGACCACCGGTGTGGGGGTCAGCCGCCCCTACCAACCGCCGGTAAACCAGGTCAGCGGCCTGCAACTCGCCCCGACCACAGCCACAACCGGCGCGACAATGGCGCCGACCGAGCTTCCCAAGCGGCGGCGCGGCGGCGGCGGCATGGTGGTCGCGCTGCTTCTCGCCACTGGTGTTCTCGGTGGCGGTGGCTACTACGGCTACAGTCAGGGCTGGTTCGACCCGCCTCCCGAACCAGAAACGCCCGAAGAGGTCACGACCGAAGCGCCTGTCTTGCTCGAGAACACGCGCGAAGGGTTTCTGGCGTCCTTCAACTCGGGCGGATGCACCTATGCGACGATGATAAGCTCGGGCGACAACGCGGGCGCCGTGGCGGGCCTCGCCGCCGTGCCGGGATCATTTGCCGGACTCGACAGCGCGTTTGCTGAGCGGTTCGATAGCCGACCCGCCGTTCTGGACAAACCGGTGACCGAATCGCAATGCGCGGCGCTCACGCTTGCGCGAGCGTTGCAGGGGACCGATATGGAGCCCGTCGCGGTCGACCTGACGACGAACCTGCAGGCCACCGGCATGACCGTGGATGGAACCCTCACGGATGCCGGCAACAGGGCCATCTGGCTGGTGCTGGTGACGCCGAACGGGCAGATTTTCAACCTGACTTCGCGTCTGTCGGCCCCGGTCGGGACGGAACGGACCTTCCGGTTCAACCTCAACCCGATCCCGCCGGGCTCACCGCCGTCGCCGAACCTGATCCTCGCCGTGGCCGCCGAAGAGCCGCTGGTTCGCGCCGCCGCCGCGCGGGACAGGACGCCAGCCTCGGACCTGCTGCCACTGATCCAGCGCGAGATCGACAGCCGCAATGGACGCGCGGTAGCGGCCCTGGGCCATGTCCTGCTCGAACCCTTCGTGCCGCCCCGGCAGGACATTCAGGAGGAACTCAACGAAGAGCTTCAGAATGACGTCGACGATGCTTCGGACGGAGACGGCAACGACTAGCCGAAGTCAGCGCACGTCGAAGGTCGCCACGGCGATCTCGGCACTATCCGCGAATGGCGCCGGCAAGCCGGAGAACACGTCTTGCGCCAACAATCCCATCCGCTCACGAAGGACATCCGGTGGTTGCGTGAATTCCGCCGCAAGCAGGATCTGCTTTGTGGCGCGCGGATCACCCTCCCGGTTCACGGGAACGTCGAACCGGTAAAAATCACCCGACGTCGAAGTGAAGCGCTGGAGGTCCTGCACAACACCGTTGTCGTCGATCAGCATCAGCATCAGGAACCGGCCCTGCGTGCCGCGCACAACCCCTGTGATGCTCTCTCCGGAACTGATCAGGTCGTTGTCCAGCCGCAGACCCAACCGGGTCGCCGGGTAGTCGACGTTGTTGCGGATATAGCTGATTGCCGCGCACTGGCGGTCATCGACCATGGACCGGGTCTGACGCAAGCCGTCATCTTCCGGCGTGATGAATGCGCTTGAAAACGCCTCCATCGCGGGTTCGTCACGTGCAATCAGCGATAGCCCGACCCCATCGGCCCCGTCACGGCGTGGCAAAGCGACGAGGCAGGGGTCGCTTTCGGTCTGCCGCACCCGGCGAATGAGATCTGTCAGCGCGATTTCCTGAGCGGTCGGGGGCCGGGGCGGGGTCACGGCGGGCGCAGAGGACGTGCCGGTGACCGCGGCGGCCTCCGTGGTATCCGCCGCCCCGACCCCAATCGCGCCGATCGTGTCGACCGAGGTGACCGTCAGTGAGTCCACCGTGTCACCGACAGTGACATTGGCCGTATCAGCCGCCGTGACATCGATATTGTCAGCACCGGTCGCATCCAGCGTATCTCCCGCAGACACAACGTCGATGCCCGCTGCCTCAGGCGTGGTGGGCGTCACGGTGAAACCGGTGTCACCGCCGACAACGGGCACAACGGGACCAACGGGATCTGACGCGATCTCGTCACCTAGTCCACCAAACCCCGTGGTGGCGGAAACGGAGGCGATGGTCTGAATGCCGGAGTTATCCGGTGCAAGGGGACTGAGCCCGCCAGGGTCATCATTGCCGATCGGGTCGTCACCAACCGGGTTGATCGTTGTCGAGGCAACCGGGTCCTCGACCGCAAGCGCGGCGGTCTCAATGGGATCGGCCTGGATCACCTCGGGTTCCGGCTCGACTTCGACAACATCAGGCTCGGGAAGTGGGTCGATCGTGTCCGCTTCGGGCAGGGTTTCGACGACTTCAGCCTCCGGCAGGGTCTCAATCGTCTCGGCCTCCTCGGCGACGAGGATCTCGTCCGCGACCGTCGCCTCGGCAACATCGGCCTGAGTTTCCTCGATAACCTCCGCATCTATGCTGTCCGGAACGACGGCAATCTCGCCCACGGGGACCTGTGCCTCGAGGGGATCAGCCTCCACGTCGTCGGGGTTTGTGGTCTCCACGACGCCTTCCACGTCCCCGGTCTGAACCTCTTCCAACGCAACCGCGATATCGAACGCGGCCTCCTGTTGGGCGGCCAGTTCCGCAAGCTCGAGCGTTTGGTTGTAGAATGTGATGAGCCCCGCCACGATGCCGACATGCGCCAGCGCCGACGCGCCGAACGCTCCCACCCAGCCTGCCGTGCCGCCTCCGGAATAGGGAAGGAAATTCATCTCACTCCTCCCCCGCTCCGGTGTGCAACGTCACCAGCCGGATCTCCGTCGCAAAGAGATCTTCCCGTGCAAGGATATCAAGCAAATCCGCTGCCGAGGCCTCTTTCTCCATCATCAAATGAAGCACCGGGTCATCGATCAGCGCGAAGGCGAGATCCTCGGACGCGATGGGATCACCGTTTAGGCTAAGCGACCCGTCAGACGCGACGATAAGGATGGGTTGCGGAAGCCGGTCAATGGGCAATTCCGAGGTCTCGCTCAGGTCAACGCCAAAATCCGGGGAATTCAGGATCGATCCGGTGGCGAGGTAGAAGAACACCAACAACAGCACGATGTTCACGATTGCCAGCGATGTGTCCATGCCGGTCTTGGATGATGGCGGCGGGAGGATACGACGGACCGCCATCGCTCAGCTCCCTCCTTCACGTGTGACCTGCACCGATCGGATATGTGCGTTCTGCAAGGCCTCAAGGACCCAGGCAACGTCCTGCACCTGTGCGGTCGGACGTACGATCAGCACAACGTCGGCCGGCGCTTCTTCGGTGCCCAGCGCTTCCGCCAGATCAAAGAGCTTCTCCGGATCATTGCGATCAAAGAGAATGTTGTTCGAAATCACGGCCTGATAATCGACGGTCCAAAGCACGGTTTCGCCGGATACCGTTTGAATATTCTCCGGGGGCGGTGTCTGCGCGGCCGCCTCTTCGGCGCCAGCCTCTCCTTCCACTGCGACCTCGGCACCGCTGCGCAAGGTGATCAGGGAATAGGGGTTCAGGGACGACGACAGCATGAAAAAGATCAGAAGCTGGAACATCGCGTCGGCCAGAGGCGTCATGGCAAACCGGTAGCGCCTGGGGCGCTCCGGCAGCTTCATGCGTCTTGAGGCCTGGGACACCTGTCAGCGCCTCCGATCGTCAGACAAGCGCCGCGGTCGGGTCCACCCGGCCGTGGATTGCCGCGGAAATCAATGCTTCGATCATGTTGCGTTCACGGTCGATGCGGGCTTCGAACCAAGTTGCGATGAAGAAGGCGAACAGCGCGATCGCCAAGCCGACGGCGGTGGTCGTGAGCGCCGTATAGATGCCGTCAGCAAGTGTCGTGGGGTCCACGGCGCCCTGGGTCACCGCCAGCGCACCAAAGGCCTGGATCATGCCCACAACCGTTCCGAGAAGGCCCAGCATCGGCGCGGCCTGCACCACCATGTCCAGAAGCCGGAGGCGTTCTGTCATGGTGGCCAATTCGATGATCGCGGTCTGACGGCCCAGTTCCTCCGCATAGGAGGGATCGCCGGGCCTGGCCTGAAGGCCCGAGAACACGGACTGCAGGATACGGGTCAGCACCGACTTCCTGCCAGCGGCGCCGCGCATGGCGTCATCGGCCCGCCCCGACAGCCAGGTGTCGAGGATCACTTCGGCCTCACGGCGCCTGCCGACGCCGAGCCGCGCGAACTGGATCGCCTTGTAGAACCCCACCGCCACGGCGACGAAGGACAACAGCCCCAGGGTCGAGAAGATGATCAGGGTGATCGGGTCGAAATTGTCGAACTGAAATGCGCCCATCGTCTGTCGGTCCACCTATCAAACGCCGGGCACGGGGCTCCGTCTCAGAGGCCCGTGCCGCGGCAGGATTTCGTATTGTGCCGTTGGCCCGACCCTAGAGGCCGAACTCAATGTCCGTCCGCGACGTTGCCGTGAGGCCATTCAGGCAGAGGTCGCTGTCACCTCCACCGTCAGCGATTTCACAGGCAACGACATCGTTGATCAGGATACGGCCAATGGAGCCGCAGCCGGTCTCCGGCAGGTCAAACTGGAGGATCTTGGTCTTGTTTTCGATCAACGCACCGAATTCGACAGCCAGCAGACGCGTGAATGCGCCATCGGAGTCAAATATGCCGATCTGATAGGCCGTCCGATCCAGAGCCGTGTCCGAGCTATTCTTGGCGACGATGGTCAATCGGCAGGAGCCATTGGCAGTGTCGGCAGCGGAATTCAGGTCGAGCTCGAAGCTCGGTTCACTTTCCTGCGCTGCCAAGGGTGCGGGCATGGAGAGCGCGACGCAGGCGAGCGCTCCAAAAAATGGCTTCAATCCGAACGGCATGGTTCCTCCAAATGCGTGATCAGCAGGTTCTTGCTGCACACATTTGGACGGGTCGCTCAGACCAAAGTCAACCGAAAGGTTTAGCGGAAGACACCAATCAGGTAATCGGGTTCCGGAGTGGCCGCGTTCCGGGACACGGCCGATGGCACGGCAGACCGGACGGGGGCCGGTGTCGTGCTGATGTATGATACCGGGGCGGACCGCGCAAAAGACGGCGCGCTGACGGTCACAACGACGTCACGCGGGGTGCGGTTGCTCCTCGGGGTGTCGATGATGTCCCGGTCGTACTCATCCTGAAACGCGGCGCGAGTCACCGGAGCGATCGAACTGACGGGCGCCTGCGATGACGCGGTCGCCGCACTCTTTCCGGCAAGCCGATTATGCGGACCACTGCTTTCCACGATCGCACGAATGACCTGCGTTTCACCGGTCGCGACGCCAATCGCGGCGACGTCACCCGAAATGGCGGGCTGCGACAGGGCCACCTGTTGCAACTGTTCGGGGGCCACCCGCTGCGGGCTGGCAAACCTCAGGTCATGGGCCATGGACAGGGCCATGCCACCGAATGCGGTCAGGCCGACAAGCCCGAGAGATATGGAAATCGTTTTGATCATCGGTAGATAGATAGCAAGCTCCGACCGTCTTTTCATCCTGCATTGCGAAAAAGTCGTTGAAATAAGCGGATTTCCGACGATTCTGCAGGCATACCTGTTGCACGGTTGCAGCGAAAATTCGAACCAAATCCCCTGCAAAAGGGCCTTATTGTTGATGCGATCCGTCGGAAAAATGATAATTATTAGTGCGTTAGCATCTTTCCCGGGGGGTGCAGCCGCTGAGTTTCAGGTGTGTAACCAAACTTTCGACGTCGTTAACGTCGCCATTGGACAATACGACCGAGATGCCTTCGAAACGTCCGGATGGTGGACAATCGGCCCGAATCAATGCGCAAGCGTCATCGATAGCGAGCTTCGTTCGCGGTACATCTACGTGTTTGCACAGGATGTTTTTGGCAAATCGGTCCTGACCGGGGCGACACCCATGTGCGTCGGGCCCGAAAGGTTCGAAATCCGCGGAGAGACGAACTGCCTTGTGCGCGGCTTCATCGAAGCGCGATTTTTCGAAGTTGATACGCTGCGCTCCGAACGCTGGACATTGTTCCTGAACCCGCCCCCTGGCGGTTCGTGACGCTTTGGCACGCGCGGGAAGCGTGCTAGCATGACTCATGGTCAATCGGTTTGTCCTGTCGGTCTGTCTCGGCCTTCTGTCCACGTCGCTCGCGGCGCAGGACGGGGGCGACCTGCCCTCGCCCTCTATCCTGATCGGATTGACCACCGGCGGATCGGTCGCGCTCCTGCCGGGTACGCTGGAGCCTGACCCAATCGCCGCGGCCTATGCCGACCCTGCTGCCCGAGAGGCATTTCGGCGGGAGGACCCGGTCCTTTTTGCCGACATCGTCGAGTCCGGCCTGTTCGACCCCGAGGACGCCGCGCTGGCGATCGTGATCCAGACCGAACTTCAGCGCATGGACTGCTACGAAATGCGGATTGATGGCCTCTTTGGCCCGGGATCCAAAGAGGCCGTACGGCGCTACTACGCCGCGCGCAATACCGAGGCGCCGGTGCTGCCAACCGCAACGGTGGCCCTGTTTCGCGACATCATATTGTCCGCGCCCGTGACCTGCCCGCCCGTGCCGGTTGTCGTTCAGGAGCCCCGTCCGCCGTCAGGCCCCTCGGGGCCCGGTCCGACCGAAGCCGAAGTCCAGACGCCACCCGCTGAAGCGTCGGACGACAACCAGCCCGACTTTGACATCATTATCATCGGCGGACGCGGCTAGGGCCAAAAACAGCGCGGACCCAGTTCTGTCAATTTTCTGCGGGAGGGACTCGCGCGGGGCGCCCGGGCTCGGCTAAGGTAGGGAACGAAACACGTGAAACGGTGACCCGATGCGTCAGACTCTTGCAGCATCCGCGATTGCGCTCATGGCTGGTAACGCGGCCCTGGCCGACCCGTGGTCCGTGCTGATCATCGGGAATGACAATGATGCCATAGCCCTGTCGGGTCAGTTGTCCGCCTCCGGCGTGGCCGATGTGCGGCACCTGCTTGACGGCAGTTCGCGCGATATCGTTGACGCCGTGGCAGGACTGGCCGGGTCCGAGCGCGCGCTTGTCTATTACAACGGCGCCCTCGTCCAGCGTGGCGGCCAGCCAGCCATCGGAGACGACCCGCGCCTGACGATGGCCGCGCTCGCGGATACACTGGCCACGGGCGGAGCGCGGCAGGCAGCCATTCTCATCGAGAATTGCGGCGCCGAGGGTCAGGGCGCGGCCATTGCGCCGCCCGTTGGCGCGCTGCGCACCGACGTTCTGCTCGCCGCATCTGCCGGACCGGGCGAGGCCTGCAGCGGCCCGGTTCTGAGCCAGGC
>CAYMMT010000001.1:62098-67572 GCA_964391555.1 uncultured Rhodobacterales bacterium | reverse complement strand
TTCCCGCAGCCATCGATCATTGTCGGCATTATCCAGGTCGAGCCCGAAGCCACCGCCGTCGCGGCCATCGTTGGCGCGACCGAGGCCGAACCCCTGGGCGATATCGGAGAGATCACCTACGACAACCTCGAGGCTCGTGTGGCCTTCCGTGAGAGTGATCCCGAGACATTTGCAAGTCTTGTCGAGGCCGGCGTGCTTGATCCGCCCGCTTCTGAAATGGCCCTGGCCATCCAGACTGAATTGCAGCGAATGAACTGCTACCGGTCCGCGCTCGACGGAGATTTCGGACGCGGCTCCCGTCGTGGCGTGACCGAGTACTACGCACAACGTGGCCTCGGCACACCTCCGTCAACGGACCCAACGGCCGAACTGTTCCGTATCCTGATCCTGGCCGAAGGCGTTGAATGCCCGTCGCCTGTGGCCCAGCAAGCGGCTCCACGTACGACTTCTTCTGGCTCGGCACGGACGACGTCCTCGTCTTCGACACGAACCCAACCTGCCCCGACACCAGCGCCAGCCCCGGCCCCGGCCCCGCAGTCGTCAGGCAGCGGCCGAACGATCCAGTCCGGTGGTGGCGGCATTGGCGTGTTCCGCTAACGGGGGCCTGATCGCGCGCGATGCCAACGGATATTGATCCCGCCTTTCGAAACGCAGGAGCCAAGGCCAAGGCCCGTCGCCAGAAGAAGAATGCAGTCCGTATCTTTGCGCTGATTGGCGGGATCTTTGGTCTCGGGGCCCTCGGGGGGCTGGCCTATGTGTTGATCGCCGTGGTCGATTGGGGTGGCGCAACATTGCCCGACGACGGACAGGTCGCAATTACAACCGAATCTTCGGATCCGATCGTGACCGGCGGCGTCGGCGACGACTTTGTCATGATCCAGACCGAAAACAGTGCCGAAGTGGCCATTTCGGTTGCACCATCGCCCGAGGCCTTCCTCGGCCTGCGCAAGGATCCGATGATCCTGCGCCTTGAGCAGTCGGAGGCGTCCGAAGAAAACACGATGTCCGGCCCCCTTGGCCTCGACCAGCGTCGGGTTGGTCCGGCGACTCCGGACCGATTGACGCTGCTGACGGATGAGCTTGTCATCCAGGAAACCCGGCTGGTCACGACAATTCCATCGAGCGCCGAAGACCTCGCCTTCTTCCAGGCCCAGCGCAGCCGCGGTATCGCCCAGATGGCCGAAGCAACGACGGCCCCCCCGGTGGTCGGCGAAGTTGGAGAGGGTGAATTGGTCTCTGTCGACGGGAACGACGGCAGCTGGGGCACGTTGATCGACACGGGCTTGTCAGATGCGCCCGAAACGGACGAGGTCACCTATGTCGAAACGGTGATCGAAAACACGACGTCCAGCGCCTTTTCCCTGCGCGAAAGCCAGCGCTTTCAGCTCTACGACGACACCGTCGTGGTCATCCGGACCGAGCGTGACATGAAAGAGGTTCTGACCTCGAACGGGTTTGAGGAGGGCGCGGCCGACCGCATCACGTCTGGCGTCAGCCGCGTGATGGGCATCGAAACGGCGCTCGCGCCGGGCAGCCTTGTCGCGATCCGGTCGCGGGAGGATGTGACCGGGACGATGATGACGCAAATGTCGGTCTATGGGCCGGACGGTTATCTCGCCTCGATGGCCCAGACCGGGCCGGGACGGTTCGCATTGGCCGCCGATCCGTGGATCGAGACCGATCTCTTGGCACTGGCCGGAGAAGTCCGTCAGGAAGTGGCCCGAACCGGAGAAATCCGCCTGATTGACGCGATCTATTCCGCCGCAATCCGCAACGGTCTTCCCACGACACTTGTGGGCGAACTGATCGTCATGATGAGCCACAACAACGACCTGGATCGGTTCGCGGCCGTCGGGGACAAGCTTACGATCCTCTATGCCACAAACGAAGTGCGCGAAGGTCAGGGACCGAGCCGGATTCTGTTTGCCGGCGTGGATGGCCCATCAGGGACCATCGACTGCTACGTCACTGCAAGCGAGGACGGGCCGGGATACTCCTGCTTCAATTTCGATGGCGCGGGCGGCACCGGCAGTGAGCTTGTTATCCCGGTGGCCGGAACCAAGACATCCGACTTCGGGCCGCGCCTCCACCCGATCCTCAAGCAAATGCGCAACCACAATGGCGTCGACTGGGCCGCCCCGACCGGGACACCGGTTGTCGCAGCACTGCCCGGACGGATCGAGGTGTCAGGGTGGGGGGGCGGCTATGGCAACGTGGTCTACATCGCCCACGAGGGCGGCGTTCAGACCCGGTATGCGCACCTCGACCGACAATCGGAACTGGGGTCAACCGTCGGCGCCGTCGTGAACGCTGGCGATGTGATCGCTTACGTCGGGACGTCCGGCAGGTCGACAGGCCCGCATCTGCATTTCGAACTGCACGTCGGAGGTACGCCGGTGGACCCGCTGACCTGGCGCGGCGCTGGCGGCGGCGGGTCCGTCAGCAATGGCGGTCAGCCGGGAAGTCAGGCGGTCGAGGCGCTGGTAAACCAGATCATTCAGGTTGAATCCGCTGGCAACGCCAATGCCCAGAACCCGCTTTCCACAGCAACGGGTCTCGGCCAGTTCATCGAAAGCACGTGGCTCCGAATGATGCGGACGTACCGGCCCGACCTCGTGGCGTCGATGTCGCGTGAACAACTTCTCAACCTCAGGACCGACCCCGCGCTCAGCCGCGAGATGGTCCGCAACCTCGCACGCGAAAACGAAGCCTTCCTCCGGGCCCGCGGCCACGCGATCACGCCCGGGCGGCTCTACCTCGCGCACTTCCTCGGGCCATCCGGTGCCAGCGTGTCACTGTCGGCGGCAGGGAACCTCAGTGTCCTCGAGGTCATGGGCGCCCAGGTCGTCAATGCCAACCCCTTCCTGCGATCGAAGACCAATGCCGACATGTGGGCCTGGGCAGATCGGAAGATGGGCAACTCCTCTGCCACTGCCGCATCCTACGCCCCCGTCGCCCGCGCTATTCCGCCGGAAGTTAAGGAATTCAAGGACATCGTCGACGCGATGCTGGGGCGCAAGGACGAGAACGACTGAGGCGTGGCGCGGGCCGAACTCTAGCCGGATTGGATCTCACGCCACCGGAATTGATCTCGGCCGGATCGAACCAGCGGCAACACGGGGGCGCATCGGCGGGTTGCGACACGAGGTTGGAAATCGCAAACCAGCCGATTGTTGGCATCGTGAATGAACATCCACAGGCCATTGGGGTGCAGCCAGGTCGAACCGCCGTAGGACGCGATTTCCCGAGCCTGAATGGCCCCGCCGCTTGCCATGAAACTGTAGTCACCCACCGGCGTTATGCCGGCACGATACCGCGCCTCTTCGTCCGCGCGCGCCTCTTCCAGCTTCTCGGCGGTGACGTCATCGGCCCAACCCTTGACCAGTGCGCCGGCGATGCCGGGAATGGACGCAAAGGCGCTGCCCGTGATGGCCGCCAGAACACCCATCCCGTAGTTCGCCGCGTCCGCCGCGTCGGGCCGCGATCCGGTGGCAATCCACACCGCCGGCTGGACGAGCAAGCCGAGGGCAGTGGCGCGTGCCCCGGCCCCCAAGGCTTGGGTGATAGAAATCGCGGCCAAATCGGTTGCCGCGTTGGTCCCCAGGTTTTCTCCGGTCATAATGCATCTCCTTCATTGCTTTGGTTCAAAATGAATTCCTGATTGGACGAGGCCGGCACAGAATACTCCGGCCCCGCATGTCGTGGTGTCAGCTGAATTCGTAGGCAAAGCTCCCGTCGGCCACTTTGACACTCACGTCCTTGAACTCACCACCCGACACCATGCGGTTGAGAACCTCGCGGGACAGGTCCGGCAGGATGGAATTGGTGATGATGTTGTCGATCATCCGGCCACCGCTGTCCGGGTCGCGGCACTGGTCGACGATATGGGCCACGACGTCTTCGGGGAAGGTGAGCGTCGCGCCGTGCGAGGCCTTCATCCGCTTCTGCACTGACCGCAACTTCAGACGCGTGATGTCTGTCAGGGCCTCGGTCCCCAGCGGGAAATAGGGGATCGACACGATCCGGCCCAGAAGCGCTGGCGGGAAAACGTCAAGCTGCGCGGGCTTCAGCGCCGCGGCCAGTTCTTCGACATCGGGCTTCGTGTTGCCGCCTTCGGCCATGTCCATGATCACGTCCGTGCCCACGTTCGAGGTCAGCAGGATCAGGCAGTTCTTGAAATTGATCGGTCGACCGTTGCCATCTTCCATGATGCCCTTGTCGAAGACCTGAAAGAACAACTCGTGGATATCCGGGTGGGCCTTTTCGACCTCGTCGAGCAGAACCACCGAGTAGGGTTTGCGCCGGACTGCCTCGGTCAGGCGGCCACCTTCGCCGTAGCCCACGTATCCCGGAGGCGCACCCTTGAGGAGCGACACGGAATGGGCTTCCTGGAATTCGGACATGTTGATCGTGATGATGTTCTGTTCACCGCCGTAAAGGCTTTCGGCGAGCGCCAGCGCGGTTTCCGTCTTGCCGACGCCGGACGGGCCACAAAGCATGAAGACACCGATGGGCTTTTCCGGGTTGCCGAGGCCTGCGCGCGAGGTCTCGATCCGCTTGGCGATGGTGGTCAGGCCATGGTCCTGTCCGATCACGCGCTCCTTGAGCGTATCGGCGAGGGTCAGCACCTGTGTCAGTTCGTCAGCGACCATGCGTCCGGCGGGAATGCCGGTCCAGTCGGAGATGATCGTTGCGACGGACTGCGCGTCCACGTGGGAATAGACCATGCGGTCATCGGCATCCCGCGCCTCAAGCTGCTGCATGAGTTCGTGCATCTTCTCGCGGGCTTCGTCCGGGTTGCCGGCAAGGGCCACGGCCTCTTCGACGGGGGTGCCCGTCTCGACCGCTTCCTCAGCCTCTTCTACGGCTTCTTCCGCCTCTTCGTTGGACGCCTCGACTTCGTCAGGCTGTCGGGCGTCGAGCACCTCCTCGGCCTCGCCCCCCGACGCCTCGGCGATCTCTTTGCGGAGGGTGAGGATCTGATCGACCAGAGCCTTTTCACCCTCGTACATTTCTTCGTACTTGGCGAGGTCGGCTTCCAGTTCCGCCCGTTTGGCCTGAAGTTCCTCGATACGCTCCTGGGCGTCACCACCGAGTTCGCGCTCGCCTTCCTTGCCTTCGATTTCCACATCGATGGCGGCGATGGAACCGCGCAGGTCCTCGATCCGGGCAGGAGTCGAGGACTGAGACACAGCCACCCGCGCACACGCGGTGTCCAGCAGCGACACGGCCTTGTCCGGCAACTGGCGCGCGGGAATGTAGCGGGCCGACAGGCTGACGGCGGTCACGATCGCCTCGTCCGAGATCCGAACCTTGTGATGCTCTTCCATCGGCCCGAGGATCCCGCGCAGCATGTAGCAGCAACGCTCCACATCGGGTTCATCCACGTTGACGGGCTGGAAGCGGCGGGTCAGTGCCGGGTCTTTCTCGAAATACTTCGCGTATTCGGACCACGTCGTCGCCGCGACGGTCCG
>CAYMMT010000001.1:31769-61998 GCA_964391555.1 uncultured Rhodobacterales bacterium | reverse complement strand
GCCAAACGCTGAGCAAAACCTTCGACCACGGCGGTTTTGCCGACGCCGGCTTCGCCGGTCAGAATGGGGTTGTTCTGGCGGCGGCGCAGCAGCACGTCGATGATCTGACGGATCTCGTCATCCCGGCCCTTGATCGGGTCCATCTTGTCGACGGCAGCGATCATGTCCTTCGCGAAACGCCCGAGAGGAGAAGCGCCTGTGCCGATGCCATCGGCCTCACCATCGCCGCCAGCGGCTGAGCCGGAGCCGATGCCGGAACCGTCCATCGGACGCATCTCTTCCTCTTCGCTTTCGGCCCACATGGTGCGGCTTTCACCCGCGAGGGTGGTAGCGTTGATTTCGGCAAATATCTTGGAGCAGCGGACGGTATGGCGGCGCAGGTCCTGGTCATTGAGCAAGGCGGTCAGGATGTGGCCCGTGCGAATCTGCGCTTCGCCGAAAAACAGCGTGGCATAGACCCAGGCATTGTTGAGCATCGACGACATCGCCTCGGAAATGCCCGGCGTCTCGGTCACGTTCCGGTCGAGCGCGCCCATGGAATCCTGAAGGTCTTTCAGGACCCGGCCTCGGTCGAGACCCAGTTCCTTGAGCGTAATTGAAATATCGGCGTTCTGGTTCGACACCGCGTAGAACAACCAGTGGGCCAGATCGACATATCTGTTCCGCTCGGACCGCGCTTGCCGCATGGCGGAAATGAACGCGTCATAGCCGGCGCGGTTCATCTTGCCGGCATATTTCTCGATGGTGATCTCTGTCATTTCAACTATCCCTTCCTGTCAGTCCTTGACCGGTCACGCTGCCCGCTCCACGGCACTATCCTGAGCCGTTGGATCGAGGCGATAAATCGTCCCACGCACAAATTCGTCTTGTTTGTCCTGCGGCACTTCCGGTGCGACGCAGGCCATCCATCCAAGCTCCACCGTAGCACCAATCTGCGCGGCGGGAACCTCCCGTCGCGGCAGCCAGACGGCGACATCCACCGCAAAGATCCGGCCGAGGTACCAAAAGATGATGTCCCGCAAATGGGCGTTCTGCTTGCCGCCGGGCAAAAAGCCCCGGTAGGCCGCCAGCGTCGGCACCCGCACGTGGATACAGATCTTCTCCCCGATGGACTGGATGCGGCTGCCGAGATGGATGTTGCGCCCCAGACTCGCCCCCTGAACACCGATCTTCGACAGCGAATCCGGTTCAAATTCCATCCACGAGGGCACCATTTCCTGCACCTCGATGTCTGTCTGGAAATGCAACTCCAGCATCTGACGCAGGCGCACGGCGCTTTTCACCCGTCCCATGGCAAGCGGCATCATGGCCAGCTTCACCGTGTCATTGATGCTGTCGCGATTCAGAAATGACGGCGTGCCGAGGCCCGTCATCCCAAGAAGATACAGGCGATAGCGGTCATCCTCGCGGTGGTCATACTGCGTGATCGCGCGACTATCCGACCAGCTGCGATAGTAGAGCTGGATGAACCGGGTCGCGAAGATGTCGACAAAATCGACAAAGGACCGATCGCCCCGGACAAACCAGCGCTGGACCTCTTCTGTGGTGTTGAGCGGAAGAGCGCCGAACGCGCCGAAGAACCCGAGGAAGCGGGATCGAACAATCGCGGGACGCTTCTGCAGGTCGACGGCGTTCAGATCACAGTCCGGGAAGGCAAGGAACGGGTCCTGACCCAGCCGGACGAACTCGTCCCGCAATCGGCGGGACCGCCCGATCCGTGGCATTGAACCGTTCCGGCGCTCCAGCTGGCGCAGGAGGGCCAGAAAGCCATACTGCGCATATTCCGGAGGACCGAGATCGTCCTTCATAGAAGCGGCCCATGTCCCGAGCGGGGTGGAAAGGTCTTGATGACGCCTCGTTGGCGGCTGACAACCACGGTCTGCGTGAAGGAATTCACCGCTGCATATTCGGCGAGGAATCGGTCGAGAATGGCGCCCATCAGTATCACGCCGGAGCCTTCGAAATCGTCCTCGTCCAGCGTGACCCGAACCTCGAGCCCGCGGGCAGGATGGAACCCGTCGGCCCGGGCAATGGTGCGGGTGATGGGCCGGGTCTTCACGTCGGTGATGCCCTGAACCTGGGCTTCGGTCACCGTGTCGCCGAGATCGGCAAAAAGTGACAGCATCTCGCGGATCGACTCCGCTCCCTTCCCGTGGCGGTTCTCCAACCCGTAGTGGCTGAGCGACAGGAACGAGATCAGTCGCCAGTAATTGTCACCGGCCTGCGTGCGGTGAGGCGCCATATCCTCAAGTTCGAGCATGCTTTCCCGCGGCGGTGTCGGACCAGAGACGCAGGTCAGTGTCACTGTCTGGTCCTCGCACATGTAGAAGTCGTCCTTGCCCTGCGCGATCGGAAGGTACTCGGGCAGGTGCCGGTTGGAACAAAGCGTCTTCACCTGAAGGCGCTGCGCTTCCTCGGTCTCGGGCGGTTCGTAGATCGACACGAATGTCTCTGTCCCGCGATAACGATACCGCGATGACCCGAACCGACGCTCACGGTCCGTGAGGCGGCGCGGCTTTCGTCGATAGGTGTAATAGAGCGTCTGGCGGGGGTCCTGATCGTCCGGCGGGAGCGCGTAGAGCGGTCGTACGCGCACCTTGTTCTGGTGCCCTGCATAGTGGGCAAAGACATCCGTGATGTGATGGATCTCGTAATGCGTCATCGGTGAACTGTCGGGTGTCACCACGAACTCGTGCCGCTTTCTGTCAATGCGGATCTGGTTCGATGTCTCTTCGAACAGGTTCACCGCCGGAGCACAGTGGAGTTGCAGGTCCTCAAGCTCCAACTGCGTCGCGATCAGCTGGTTTGGCGTGGCAAACTCAAAGATCACCTGCACCGAATTAGACTGGACCGCAGGCAGGGCCTGCTTTAGCCCGGTCAGGCGCATACCGAGGTATTTTCTGGGAAAAACAAAAGCTTCCCTCAAAAGAGCGAAACCTTCGAAGAGCCGCTCATCATGCGGATAGAGCTTTTCGTCTTCGTCAAATCCAATTTGCTGGATGCAGTCTCCCGGCACGCGAACGAAAACCGGATCGCCATTGCTGTCGAGGTAGCGCAAGCTGACACGGGTGCAGTTGCAGTGCACCTGTTCATAGAGCGCAACCGCCTCAGGCAGCGCGCCGGTGAAGTGGACGGTGAGATCATCGAGGGGCAGGCCCGACAAGGGGTCGGCACCGTCGGTCTTGCCGGTGGTCGACACCCGGGCCAGATCCATGACCATGCCGGCCTTGGTGCCCTCGGCAATGTCCTGGCCCAACGCTCCGATGGGGCCTGACCGGGGATGGTATTTCACACCGGTGATGGACAGCGGCCAAAGCGTCAAAGGCGCGGAAAGCCTGAACCGACATGACACCCGCCGATCACTGTCCATGTAGCGCGCGTCAAGGTAATCACCCGGGTCGAACGTCATGCCGTCTTCGAGGTCGCCGTTCGAAAACGGCGGCGACGCCTGAACCAGCATGGCGCTCGCGGTTGGCGCAAGGGCATCGGGAAAGATCTGTTCCAGCAACTCCTCGGTGAAGGTCCGGAACTGCTCCTCGATATTGAGTTGCACGCGGGCTGCGAGAAAGGCGCTGCCTTCCAGCAATCCCTGCAAGGCCGGATCGAGGTTTTCCTCGATCAATCCGCCGAGGCGGTCCGCGATACCGGGATAGTCGGCTGCGAATTCGGTCGAACGTTCCTTGAGGATCGCCAACTCGCGGTTATAGGCGTCGCGAAAGGCTCTTTTCACTGTTGCACCTTGAGGTCGGACATACGCAGCTTGCCTGCCCCCAGATCGACCTCTGCCGAGAAATCGACGGGAATATCAACAGGGTCACCCATGAGCTCGGCACTGACTGCTATGGAAAGCCTTTGGTGCGCATCCTCGGTTCTGTCGGCAACCCGGACCTCCACCGTTTCCGGGATGAGCCGGGGTTCGTGGTCGAGGAGGCTTTGCCGGATCGAGTTGATCAGCGCGGTGTCGCTCAGGTCGGCGGTCGTCACGTTGCTCAGGTCCTGGAAGCCATAATTGGCAACCGACCGGGCCACGTAAGGAGCATCTTCGAGATCGACGACCGCGTCGAGGCGAATGGTGTTCAGCAGCGCATTCAGGTCTGCCTGAAGATGCGCTTTCAGAGTGTCTTCGCTCACACCGTGACGGCGTTGTTTCGACCGGCGCGATATCTGCGCTGAGCCATCCTCGGACTTCTCGTTCGCTTTCTTGGCGTCATGTTCGTAATAGGCCGACCGGAAGACATGCATGACAGAAATTTTCGACCGATCGCCGCGGCGCCAGTTCCGGCTCATTTTGGTCGATACGGGAGGGATCGTTCTGTCGTTCATGCCGTCTTTCGAAGTTGTCGTCTCAGGTCACGCGCCCCTGACGGCATGTTTGCGGGCTGACGATGCCCAGAGAGGAGCGTATGTGGTCTTCGATATCGTCGTTCTCTTGGGTGAGCCGGGCCCGACGGTGCCGTCCTGAGTGACGACGACCCCCCGGGCCCAACCCGAAAGTCAAATGTTGATCAGAACATCGCGTCGGCCGGGCCGCCGTCCCACGGAATGTTCTCTGCCGCGTTCCAGCTGGCTTTGGCGGCAGGTGCTTCAACACCAGCGTCATCCTGGCCTTTGTAGACCACTTCCACCTTCCGGAAGTTCAGGGTGAGGCTCTCCTGAATACGGTCAAGTCCGTCCGAGGACCCGCCGGTGCTGTAGGAGGTGACCATCACCATTTCCATGTTGATCTGGAAGTACTCAACAGGGCCGGTTTCGCCACCGGCTTTGCGAACGATCAGCTTGGCGTTCTCAAAGTGGGTGCCGTCGCAGCACTTCTTGATGAGGTCGTTGGAGGAGGCGTCAACGTACTTGGTGATTGCAATATCGCCGATGTTGACTTTGCCGCCGCCGCCGCCGCCGCCCATGTGGGTGGTGCCGGACTGGCTCAAGTTCCAGTTCCAGGCAAGAACGTCGATGCCGGTGCCGTGACCGGACACACCGTGAACGGAGTCCTGGGACTCACCCTTCACGCCATTAGAAAGATGCAGGAAAATATCGACAGCCATTGGTTTGCTCCTTGGTTGGCTTAGCCGGTCTTATTCTCAAATTACTTCGACAGGCATATTTGGTTTACAGTCTACTCTACTCTGTCACCACTTACGTCACTTACTTCGATGGCAACTTGGACACCAGGGACATCCCGATGTCCATTCCTTCCATTTGGAAGTGCGGTTTGAGGAAGAACTTGCCCATGTAGTAGCCGGGATTCAGTTCGTCCTCGATGATTTCGACCTTGGCCCCCGCAAGTGGCTGCTTGGCCTTATCGGCTTCAGACGCAGTGTCGGGGTTCGCGGTCACATACTTGTTGATCCAGGACTGCAGATCGTTCTGAAGCTGGTCCCGGGTCGGGCTGGTACCGATCTTATCACGCACCATGGCCTTGAGGTAATGGCTAAAGCGCGAGACAGCGAAAATATATGGGATGCGGCTCGACATGTTGTCAGAGGCGGTGGCCAGATCATCCACGTATTTCTTGGGACGATACAGGGACTGCGCCCCGATGAAGGCGGCCTTGTCGGTATTCTGGCGGTGGATGAGGCCGATAAGGCCAGCCTTCGACAGTTCGCCTTCACGACGATCGGTGATCGACACTTCGGTCGGGCACTTCATGTCCTTGGAACCGTCACCGGTATCAAATGTGTGGGTCGGCAGATTCTGAACCTCGCCACCCGACTGCACGCCGCGGATCTTAACCGTCCAGCCATGCTCCTTGAAAGCGCTGTTGATATTCACCGCCATCGCGTGGGCCGAATTCATCCAGGCGTATTTCTCGCCGCCGTGGCCGTCTGTTTCTTCGATAAAGTTGAACTCTTCGCAAACCGAATTGCCGTCCTGGCTGTAAGGCTCACGGGCCAGAACCCGCGGCATGGTCAGAGCGAGGAAGCGGGCGTTCTCACTGTCACGCAGGGAGTTCCATTGGGCGTAATCAGGCGTCTCGAAGATCTCCGAGAGATCCGGCGGCGTCGCGATTTCGTTCCAGCTGTCGAGGCCGATAAGCTCCGGCGCCGCGGCCGAGATGAAGGGGCACAGGGCGGCTTCCGCAACCTTGGAAATCGAGTTCAGCAGGTTCACGTCCCCGGAGGAATGGCTGAACTGGTAGTCCCCGATCAGGCAGCCAAACGGCTTGCCGCCGAGGGTGCCGAGGTTCTGTTCGTAAACCATGTCGTGAAGCGGGGACTTGTCCCATTTCGCGCCCGGGTAGCGGCGCATCATCGACTGAAGCTCCGACTTCGACGCGTTCAGCACCTTGACCCGCAAGGTCGCGTCGGTCTCCGAATTGTTGATCGTGTATGCCAGCCCGCGCCAGGAACTCTCGATCTTCTGGAATTCCTCGTTGTGCATGATCTCGTTGACCTGCTTGGTCAGCTTTTCGTCGAGCGCCGCGAGCATCGCATCGATCGTGTCGATCACGTCTTCTGAGATCAGCGACTGGTCGCCCATCGCCTCCCGCACGAGGGACACGACCGCGTTGTCGACTTCCTTGGCCGCCACCTCGGAGCGCGGCTTGATCGTCTGTTTGAGCATGTCCTGAAATTCGGACAGCTCATCCAGCGCTTCCGTTGCACCGCCTTCGACCTGAGCTTCTTCTGCCATTTCTATACCATCCCTGTGCGTCGCGTGAACATTGCCGCCCCCATCCGGACGGGTCCGCGATTAATTGTCAGCTATCTTCGCCGTCTTCATCTTCGTCGTCGCCGGTACCGACCTTGTCGGCCAGCGTCTTGAGCAGCTCGGGGTCGCTCAGCAGCTTCTTCATATGCTCCTGAGCCTTTGGCTTGGCGCTCATGTATTTCTGCAGGTTGGCGAGTTGTTCACGCGCCTCCAGCAGTTTGTTGAGCGCTGGGACCTGCCGCGCGATTGCGCCCGGCTCCATGTCAGCCATCTTGTTGAACTGGAGGTTGACGCCCATCTTGTCGGTCGACTCGGGATCCAGCTTGTTCTCGACGGTGAACGTGACCCCCGGCTGAACAGAAGCCATGTAGTCGTCCAGCGTGTCCTTGGTGACGTCCGAAAAGGTGCGTTCCGAGATATCCGGCTTCTCAACTCCGGGATTGTTTCCCGACAGATCGGACAGCACGCCCATCACGAAGGGCAGTTCCACCATTTTTTCACTGTCGTAGGGGTCCGCATATGCAATCTGCACGCGAGGCGGGCGATTGCGCTTGATAAAACCAGATCCAGTCCCTGAGGCCATTTCTCAAATCTCCGTCGTTTAAAAATATGAAAGCGCTAATGCCTTGTTGAGTCAATGTTGGAAACTCGGGAGGGCACTTTCAAGTAGGGATTTCCAAACTTATTGCTGCGGCGGCGGGGTCGCGGGGATCAGTTCGGACATAAGTGCCTGAAAATCTTTGTCTAGATAACTGCGTGCCCGCTGCAAAAGAATCGGCACCGGCGAAGACTTCTCGCTTCGGCGGAAGTGGTCCTCGACCGCGCGGAGGACGGCTGCCGCTTCCGCCGTGCTGGCGACGTTGGGCGGGTCTCCGACCTCGGGGTCTTCCGGTGGTTGTGTCGTGGCCCCGGCCGGGGCTTCGGCGGACAGGGCCCGAAGTTTATCAACGGGCAGGGCGAAGCCAGCCTGCGGCCCGAACTCCACCACGGCCTTGCCTGCCTCCGACGGCAAAAGCACCTGCATCGCCTCGATCAGCGTCTTGCCGATCAGCAACCTGGCCTGTGTCACGAGCAAAAGCGCGGCGGAGGATGGCTCCTTGGCGCGAAAGTACACTTCGCAGGTGAGCAGGGCCTGGCGCGCCTCGGCGTGAGACTTTATCGCGCCTTCCGGCAGGTCCTGCACGGCGACCATCGTCACCCCACCGCCGGACGGCGCCGGGGCGGCCGCGTCCCCGTCCTCACCGCCGGCGTCGTCCATTTCGGTACCTTCGGCGGGGGCGAGATCGGCTTCGGCGCCGCGCAAATCGGGACGGGCATCGTTAATCAGCCCGCGCATCTCATCGAGAATCGCGATCGTTTCGGCGAGGTCGGGTACAAAGGGCTGCGTTTCGTTCAGTTTGCAGGCGCGCAGGATCCGATTGAAGGCATTCGCGAGCGTGATGAGTGCGGCATGACTTGCGGAGACATGGTCGGCGATGTCGTTCGACCCCAGCAGAGACCTCATCGCATTTCCGTCGAGGTCTTCTTCACCGGCCTTTGGCGAGTATCGTCCATCCGCCACGCGAATACGGCGCAGCGTGACGTCGGTGTTTCCCGTCAGACCGCAATACATCAAAGGCAACTGGATCGAGTTCATCATTCCCAGTTCCGACAATGCATCCCGCCGGTCAGACACAGACGAATGGGCGGCCGGATGCATGTCGTTGCCGAACTCTTCGAGCCCGTCGGCAACCGCTTTCACCGCTTCGGCCATATCCGGCAGCCGTCCGGCGAGGATCGCCCACTGCGCACGAAGCGCCAGCAGCCGGATGTCGCGGCTACGCTGCAGCATCCCGTCGATCAGTTCGAACTCGCCGGAGTGATCCACCGATTTCGGGTCAAACAGCGGTACCGTATCGGCAACGGTTACACCGGGCGCCGGATACGGGTCCGGCAGCCGGCCCAACGCGTCAAAGTAGTAATCGACGAATTCCGCGTCGTCCGTGGCATCAAGGTCAGGCCCGCAAGGTTCCTCGTCCGATACCGCTGTCGTGATCCAGTCCAATGACATTTCGCCGATCCCCGCTCAAATACTGGGCGAGAGGCTGGCCCGGTTTCCACCAGCGGTCAAGCGCTTCGTCAGAACCGGCCCTTGCCGATGGCCTCTGCATAAGACTTGGAAAAGGCGTCGAGAAACGCGTCGAGCATGCCGTTGTCACCGATCTCGGCCTTGCTGTCCCAGCGCTCGACGAAGACGTCCCAAGACTTGGACTTGCCGCCACCCATGATACCACCACCGGCTTCGCCGCCGATCTCTTCGGGCGACAACCCTGCCAGCAGCTGCGCAAGCGCCGGTTGAAGCGCGGCAAAAACGGCCCCCTGGTGCTGGCGGATATCATGCAGGGCGTTCTCGAACCCATCGGGTCCGCGCATGAATCCGTCGCGCGGCTTCAGGAACATCGTTTCCATCGCCTGTTCGGTGTCCGGCATGAACTTCATCGGATTGTTGCCCGTGGCGCTGCGCATGGTGCGTTCGCCGCCACGCGTGAAGTGTTTCACGGCAGCACGATCCTGCAGCATCGTCATGATCTCTTGCGTCGCGATCCGGACACACCGCCCAAGCTCATTGGCCATTCGTACCATGTCGGCATCGCCGTACGCCGCGGGATCCAGACCTGCTCCTTCGCAGAAGGCCCGGAACACGTCGGTATTGCTGGCGGGCGCCGGGGCTGAAGCCGGGCGTTGCGGGCTCGGCGGCGGAACGGCGGCCGGAGCCGGGCCGGCCTGCACGGGCACCGGTGTTGCCTCGGGCTTCGGCATTGGCATGGCCGCTGGCTGTGCGGGCGGTGGCGCTGGTGCGGGTTGTGGCGCTGGTGCGGGTTGTGGCGCAGGCGCCGCTTGCGGTTCCGGCGCCGGCGCTGGCTGCGGTTCCGGCGCCGGCGCTGGCTGCGGTTCCGGCACTGGCTGAGGTTGCGCAGCGGGAGCCGGTTGCGGTTGCGGTTCCGGCGCGGGCTGTGGAGCGGGCGCTGCAGCGGGCTGTGGCGCCGGCGCCGCTTGCGTCTGCTGGACCGGAGGCTGGGAGATCGGGGGCTGAGATATCGGGGGCGCCGCCGGCTGGCGTGGCTCCGGTGCCGGTTGCTGTGGCGGCGGCTGGGAGATCGGGGGCTGCCTCAGCCCGCCGGCCGGCCGTGCGTCGGACGGCTGCGCACGCGGAACGTAGCTGGGTGTCGAACTGCGACCGATCGAATCCCACGGGTCGTCCGCATTTCCCGATGTCGGTGCCCATGTCGGCGGCTGCTGGATCATGGACCGCGCGCCCGCCGGTGCCGCCTTGGGCGCAGGCTGCGCCTTTGGCTGTGCTTCCTGAATGGTTGCGCCAACGATGTAATGGCCCACCTGAAACTTGTCTCCAGACCGGATTTCGTGGGCGCCATCCAGTCGGTAGCGTTGCCCCTGCAGGAAGGTCCCGTTCGTCGACACATCCGTCAGGTAATACTTTCCACCCTTGAACGTGATGTCGAAATGATGGCTCGAAATGTGCCGCGCGGGGTCAGGCAGGATCCAGTCCATTGCACTGCCGCGCCCGATACAGGCGTCCTTGCTCTCCAGCGTGATCCACGGAGGGCCGCCGTTTTCGAGCACGTCGTAATTCTCGATTCGCAGGGTCAGTGTCATGACGGATCAGGGTTACCTTGCAATTGGCAAACGCGCTAGGTGCGCTGTCTGGAAAACTCACTGTGTGGCCGGGGCCTTACGCCACCTCCCAGGTGGGATGGAAGCGCCCCGCCGGGGAGAGCGTGAATATTTCCGCTCCACCGGCAGATATGCCCACCGAATGCTCGAACTGCGCCGAAAGCGATTTGTCCCGCGTCACGGCGGTCCAGTCATCCGACAACACCTTGGTTTCGGGTCGTCCAAGGTTCACCATCGGCTCGATGGTGAAGAACATGCCTTCCTCGAGCCGCGGACCGGTTCCGGGACGGCCGTAGTGCAGAACATTCGGAGGCGCATGGAACACCCGGCCGAGCCCATGGCCGCAGAAGTCGCGCACCACGCTCATCCGGTTGGCCTCCACGAAGGACTGAATGGCGTGCCCGATATCGCCGAACGTGTTGCCGGGCCGGGCTGCCTCAATTCCCTTCATCAGGGCATCGTGGGTGACTTGGATCAGGCGTTCCGTCTTTCGGCTCAGCTTGCCGGCCACGAACATCCGGCTTGTGTCGCCGAACCATCCGTCGACGATGACCGTCACGTCGATGTTCAGGATGTCGCCGTCCTTGAGACGCTTCGCACCGGGTATGCCGTGGCAGACCACGTGATTGACCGAGATGCAGGACGCGTGCTTGTAGCCCTTGTAGCCGATCGTGGCAGAGGTCGCCCCGGCCTCGTCAACCCATTGCGTGATCTTGTCGTCCAGATCCCCCGTCGACACCCCCGGAACAACAAGGGGCGCGATCCGGTCCAGGATCTCTGCGGCAAGCTTTCCGGCCGCGTACATGCCTGCAAAATCAGCCGGATCAAAGATCCGGATGCCGTCTTTCGTCAGCTTTGCGCGGGTATCGTCCAAGTCTCTTGCCCTTACGGTCGTCTGTCCGGCCTGACACATAGGGGATGGGGCAGCAGGAGAAAAGACATGCGTCCTGAGTTGTGATGCCTCAGGCGGCACGGGCGTCGGATTCAGTGACGGAACCAAACGACAGCCTTCCCAACTGGAAGGGTTAATAGATTGCCCGCTTCTGGCCAGTCACACCTCTACGGAACCGGAAGCCTGCGCCCCAGTTCAACGCCTTCGACACCGATTTTCGTATCATAGCACAGGATCTCGACCCCGGCGCGCCGCGCGGCCTCGAACGCCTCTGCATAGCCGGGGTCCAGGTCCGCTGCCATTTTCAGGCGCCCGCAGTCGGTCCGCTGGACAAGGTAGAACATCACGGCGCGCTGCCCGGCTTCGACAACCTTGACGAGTTCCCGCAGGTGCTTTGTACCCCGCTCCGTCACGCAATCGGGAAACTCGGCCCAATCATCCTCCCGCCGCAGGTGGACGTTCTTCACCTCGACAAAGACCTGCCGGTCCCCCTCGATGAGGAAATCCACCCGGCTCCTCGTGCCGTAGGGCACCTCCGCCCGCACGTCCCCCAACCCGGCAAGTTCGGGGATGGCCCCGGCCGCCAGGGCCTCACCCACCACGCGGTTCGGCACCGCGGTATCAATCCCGGCCAGATGCCCGTCCTCCAGTTCCACGAGCCGCCAGCCGTAGTTCAGCTTCTTCTTGGGATCATCGTTGGGTTCCAGCCAGACCCGCGCGCCCTTGTCCTTCAGCCCCAGCATCGCGCCGGGGTTCGGGCAATGGGCGCGAACGAGTTCTCCGGAATCCAGTGTCACCTCGGACAGAAACCGCATCCAGCGCCGCTCCAGACGGCCGGGGACAAGAGGGGTTTGAAAGCGCATACGGCCCCATATACCGTCCGGACGAGGAACCCCAGAGAGGACGCCCCCACCATGACAAATCCAACAGCTGCAATGCTCGTGATCGGGGACGAAATCCTCTCGGGTCGGACCCGGGACGCGAACATGCATTACCTTGCCGGAGAACTGGCACGCGTGGGCATCGACCTGAAGGAAGTCCGGGTGGTCAGCGATGAGCCTCAGGCCATTTCAGGCGCGGTCACCGCCTTGTCAGAGACATTCGACAACGTCTTCACCTCCGGGGGGATCGGCCCGACCCATGATGACATCACCGCCGACTGCATCGCATCCGCGTTTCGCGCGCCCATTGATATCCGCGATGACGCGCGGGAAATCCTGCAGGCTCATTACGACCGATCCGGCCTTGAACTCAACGCCGCGCGTTTGCGGATGGCGCGTATTCCGGACGGTGCATCCCTGATCGACAACCCGGTCAGCGCCGCCCCCGGATTCACGTTGCGCAATGTGCATGTCATGGCGGGTGTTCCCAACGTGTTTCAGGCCATGGTTGCCTCGGTCCTGCCGACTTTGACGGGTGGTGCGCCGCTCCTGTCGCAGACGTTGCGCGTCGATCGCGGCGAGGGGGATATCGCGGGGCCGCTCGCCGAGTTGGCGGCCGAATTTCCGGGCCTCTCGTTCGGTTCGTATCCGTTTCAGCGCGATGGGATATACGGCTCCAACATCGTGGTCCGCGGGTCCAATGGCCCGGAAATCGATGCAGCGATGGTCCGGCTCCGGGCACTCTTTGAATGACCCCTGAGGTTCTCACAGCCTTGATAGATGCCACCTGGCCCAGCGCGGGGATGACCGAAGCCGGTGGCTTCGCCATCCGGCGGGGCATGGGCGCCGGCAGCCGGGTCAGTGCATCGACGGCCCTGATCCGCGGCAGCGGAGATATTGCCAAGGCAGAGGCCGCCATGCTGGCACTCGGGCAGTCCTGCCTCTTCATGGTCCGCGCGGGAGAAGAGGCCTTGGACGCGGACCTTGCCAAGCGCGGCTATGTCATCAAGGACCCGGTGAGCGCCTATGCCGCGTCGCCCGACAGCCTGACGACCGAACCCGTGCCCCCCCTGACATGCATCGACGCCTGGCCGCCGCTGGCGATCATGACCGAGATCTGGGCTGCCGGGGGCATCGGGCCGGCCCGGTTGGCGGTCATGGAGAGGGCCGGCGGGCCAAAGACGAGCATCCTCGGGCGTGCGGGAGATCGGGCTGCCGGCACGCTCTTTGTCGCGCTGGACGGACCCACGGCCATGGTCCACGCGATCGAGGTCCTGCCCCGATTTCGCCGCCAAGGCGTCGCTGCCCGAATGATCCGCCGCGCGGCCTTTTGGGCCGCCGAACGCGGCGCTCGTCGGGTCATGTTGCTGGTCACGACAGCCAATCCGGCCAACGCCCTCTATTCGGGTCTCGGCATGGCGGCCGAGGCAGGCTATCACTACCGCATCAAGGAGGCGACATGACCGACCTGCCCACCGCTCTCGACCTGCCCCAGGTGGATCCGCTGCCCGAGGCAACGGCCAAGTATTTCGCGATCTGCGAAGAAAAACTCGGCATGGTGCCAAACGTGCTGCGCGCCTATGCCTTTGACATCGCAAAGCTCGATGCCTTCACCGCAATGTACAACGACCTGATGTTGGGCGACAGCGGCCTGACGAAGCTGGAGCGGGAAATGATTGCCGTCGTCGTTTCGGCGACCAACCGGTGTCATTACTGCCTGGTGGCCCATGGCGCCGCCGTCCGGGCGCTGTCGGGCGACCCGCTTCTGGGCGAGGCCCTCATCACCAATTGGCGGGTTGCGCAGGTTTCAGACCGGCAACGTGCCATGCTGGCGTTTGCCGAAAAAATGACATTGGAAAGCGCGCGGGTTGAGGACGCGGACCGAGACATTTTGAGAGCGGAAGGCCTGTCGGAGCGCGACATCTGGGACCTGATCTCGGTCGCCGGGTTCTTCAACATGACCAACCGGGTCGCGAGCGCCTCAGCGATGGTGCCGAACCCGGAGTATCACGCGCAGGCCCGGTGAAACCCCTTGCCCTGATCCTTGCCCTCGTCGGCAGCACCGCAGGTGCGGTCACCCTTGACTTCCCGGCCAATGCCGCGCTTCGGGCCGAGATCAGCACGCCGCTGGCCGCCCATTCCCTCGCCTCCGGCAACTGGAGCGAAAGCCGCGGGGTGCCGACCGAGCGGGTTGAAGGATCGGTGACCCGGCAGGCCTGGCGCATCGATGCCGCAGGGCTGACGCCGCTGCAGATGATCGCCCCGCTGAGGGATCAGTTGACCGGGGCTGGCTTCGACATTCTGCACGAATGCAGGGGGCCCGATTGCGGTGGATTCGACTTTCGGTTCGCGATCGAGGTCATGGACCCCCCCGATATGTTCGTCGACCTGCTGGACTACTACTACCTGTCTGCCATGCGGACAGAGGATGGAAGCGCGATCAGCCTTCTTGCATCCCGCACCGCACAGACCGGATTTGTGCAAGTCACCGCGGTCAATCCACCTGACGCGGATGGTCTGATTGCGCAGGCGAGCGGCGGCCGCATTGCGGGGTCCGGCGCTGTGGAGGCGGTCCTTCCGCCGCCCAGCGGCGATGTCGCCACGCAACTCGAAACGGTGGGCCGGGCCATCCTGCCGGATCTCGTGTTCGAAACCGGGTCGGCGCAACTCGGCGAAGGGGAATTCCCGTCCTTGCAAGCCTTGGCGGATTACCTGACCGCCAATCCGACCCGCGTGGTCGCACTGGTCGGTCATACGGACAGCGTGGGCTCCCTTGAAGGGAACATCGCCTTGTCGAAAAGACGGGCCGGTTCGGTTCGGGAGCGGCTTGTCAGCGACTACGACATCCCGCGCCGCCAATTGCAGGCCGAAGGAATGGGGTACCTGTCGCCCTTGGCCACAAATCTCACCGAGGAGGGCCGCACCGCCAACCGGCGCGTCGAGGTGATCATGGTGTCCACCGAGTGAAGCCGGACTTGCCCGAAACCCGTCATGGTTCAGGTGGCGTTCAAGCCGCTTGTGGTACAGCGACCCGTGGTTCCCGGATCGGCAAATGGATCAGCGCAGAGAACGCACCGACGGCCACACCGACCCACCAGACGGCCGTGTAGGAGCCATAAACGTCGTACAGCCTTCCGCCGAGCCAGACGCCCAGAAAACTGCCCATTTGGTGGGAAAAGAAGACGATCCCGTACAGCGTCCCCATGTATCGCAATCCATAGAGATGCGCGACGAGTCCACTGGTCAGCGGAACCGTTGCCAGCCACATCGAACCCATCAGGGCCGAGAACACCAGAACCGTGGTCGGGGTCATCGGCACAAGAATGAACCACGCCGCCACGACCGTGCGACCGGCATAAAGCGACGCGAGCAAATGCTTCTTGGCGAACCGCTTCCCCGCCCATCCCGCCAGGAGCGTGCCCGCGATGTTGACCAGTCCGATCAGCGATATCGCCAGCGCGCCCAGCGCGCTTGTGGTGGTGATCCCCATCCCGGCCAGCATGCCGTCCGGCGCGATGGGAATGCTCATTTCGGTCACGAAGGCCGGGAAATGGGCGGTTATGAAGGCGACCTGATAGCCGCAGGCGAAGAACCCGAGGAAAATCATGGAATAGGACGGATCCCGGAATGCCTTCTTCAGGATCGCGCCCATGCTTTCCTCAAGCTCCGCCTTTGAGGCGGGCTCGGGCCCCGACATCGCGGGAAGCAACAGAAGCGACGCCGCGATCATCCCCGCGAAGACGAGAAACACCGTCTGCCAACTGACAAACCCGAGCAGGACCTCGGCAAGAGGCGGTCCGAAGACCTGCCCGACACTGCCAACCGCCGCTGCGATCGCCAAGGCCATCGAGCGGTTCTCATCACTTGCGGCGCGGCCCACAACGGCAAGGATGACGCCGAATCCGGTCCCGGCGATCCCGAACCCGATCAACCAGTTCAGTGCCTGATGCGCTTCCGGCGTGGTCGAGACTGCCGAAGCGGCGAGCCCGATGATATACAGAACGCCGCCCGCGACGATTGCCCGGCGATCTCCCATCTTCTCGGCCAACGCGCCAAAGAGCGGCTGGCCTATTCCCCAGGCAAGATTCTGAATCGCGATGGCCAGACTGAATTCCGACCGGAGCCATCCGAACTCCGTTGCGATCGGAATCTGGAACACTCCAAATGCGGCGCGCACGGAATAGCTGACCATGAGGATGACGCAGCCGACGATGAGGACAGGCGTAAAGAGAGGGGCTTTGCTCATGACCCACTCCTCCCCGGTTCGCCGGACTTCGTCAATTCACGGATTGTGATGTCGTCCATCCCGTCTCTGGGGGGGGGCGAAACCCGAATACGACCTCGTCCACCCGAACTGTGCCCAGCCAATCGGACCGCCTGTCGATCTGCGCGCCCCCGGCCGCTTCGTAGAGCCGGCATGCCGTGTTGTTCCGGGCGAGGACCAGTGCCGTAAATGGCGCATAGCCGGTCACGGCCTGCATCAGTGCAAGTCCCAACCCGCGTCTCTGAGCGGAGATACGCAGAAAAAGACAGTAGAGCTCTTCCGGCCAACCGGACTTCTGCAGCGAAAGGTCGCGTCGCGGGCCCATTTGCGCAAATCCGAAGCCTGGACAGATCACAATGCGGGACAGACCGGCCACCAGTTGGTCCTGCCATTGCAGAAACCGGACCTCAAAATCGCGCGCAGCAATTTCGGATCGGGGCACCAGCCCGACGTAGGTTTCTTTCCAGCAGGCAACATGCAGCCGCGCCAGTTCCGGTGCGTCCGAGTCCCTGGCAGCGCGGATGGTGGGTATCTGCATGGCGCCAAGGCCACCGTGCGGCGCCCGCCGGCACAACCCCGCTTTCGCCTTGTTCCGTCGCGGGCTATGACCCGCCCGATGACCATGGAAGAGATATATGCCACCCGCGTGGCTGCCGGAGAACTCACGCCGGATCCCATTCAGGAGGCTGTCCTGCCACATCTTGAATCGGTCCGGTCCGGCCTTGCCGCCCCAGCGGCCAAGGGAGGGCTTTTCCGCAAAGCGAGCTTTGTGCCGGTCAAGGGTCTTTACCTTTGGGGTGGCGTCGGGCGCGGAAAGTCGATGCTCATGGATATGGCCTTTGACGTCATCGACGTGCCAAAAGAGCGGCGCCATTTCCATGCCTTCATGCAGTCGGTCCATTCCGGCATGAACGCGGCTCGGGCCGCAGGCGTCGACGACGCGCTGAAACCCTTGGCAGAGGAGCTCACCGGGCGACTGCGGTTTCTGGCCTTCGACGAAATGCAGATTACCGATATCACTGACGCGATGATCGTGGGGCGGCTGTTTCAGTTCCTGTTCGACGCCGGTGTCACCGTGATCACCACATCAAACCGCCCACCGGACGATCTCTACAAGGACGGGCTGAACCGGCAGCTGTTTCTACCGTTCATCGAGCTCCTGAAGGAGAAAATGGACGTCGTCGAACTCTCTTCGGATACAGACCACCGACAGGGCCGTCTTACCGGCGCCCAGACCTACTTCACCCCCGATACGCCCGACGCGCGGGCTGCTGTGCAGGCGATTTGGGACCGCATCGCCGGTGTTCCCGGCGACCCGCTGATCCTGCGGGTTCAGGGCCGTAACGTCGAAATACCGCGGTTCCACAACGGGGTCGCACGCGCCCGCTTCTACGACCTCTGCGGCAGGCCGCTCGGGGCGGCGGATTACCTGGCCCTGGCCGAGGCAGCACGTGTGCTGGTGCTCGAAGACATTCCTCAGCTCGGCCGGTCGAACTTCAACGAAGCCAGGCGGTTCGTGACACTTGTCGATGCGCTCTACGAGGCGAAGGTCCGACTGATCTGCACCGCGGCGGCGCGACCGGAGATGCTCTATGTCGAAGGCGCCGGGTCCTTCGAGTTTGAACGCACGGCGAGCCGATTGCAGGAAATGCAGTCCGAAGGTTGGGGCCAGTAGTCCCGAAAATCGGGCGCGATGGGTTTCAGGGCAGGTATCCCTCGAACGTCACGTTGTCTGCCACCTTCCGCGCTTCCCGTTCGGCCTGTTCACTTCGG
Source organism: uncultured Rhodobacterales bacterium (assembly GCA_964391555.1). Lineage (GTDB taxonomy): Bacteria > Pseudomonadota > Alphaproteobacteria > Rhodobacterales > Rhodobacteraceae > JAMWZF01. Next base: position 43,868 of record CAYMMT010000001.1, on the reverse strand, counting down.
ATCGTCCAACACAAAACGGGCAATCCGCGCGCCTTCGCGATTTCTACCTCAGCCGATCCGAGATCACTGGCCTGATGGCTTATGAAACTCGCGCCGACGCGGTCGAGGTCGGGCATCGAACGCAACTCGGCTCGGCGTGCTTCGGGCACCGTGGGCCATTCCGCTGCCGGAAAATGGCAGGTCGTCAGGCCCCGCGGCAGATCCGGAAGCAAGCTTGCCATCTCGTCCACCGCATGCGGATTGAAGGACATCACGGCCACCGGCCCCGTGTAATTGCGGAGCGTTTCCGCGATCGCCATTCCCACGGGACCGACATCCGCCCCAAGGGCACCATCCTGATCCTTTATCTCGATCAATACGGGGATCTGCCCGCGCACGAGCTGCAGGAATTCGGATAGCGTCGGAATGCCTTCATTTCCGCCGAGGAGGACAATCTCTTTCAACTCCGCCGCCGAGCGCAGCCTGATCGCCCCTGTCACGCCGGTGAGGCGCCCGAGATCGTAGTCGTGGAAAACCATGGGCTGCCCGTCGGAGGAGGCCTGAATGTCAATCTCGATCCCGTATCCGGCCTCTACCGCCGCCGCCGCCGCAGCCAGCGAGTTTTCCGGCTTCCCGGCCCCGTGCAGCGCGCGGTGGGCAAGCGGGCCGGTCAGGAAGACCTCCGGCAGCGGGATCATTCGACTTCGAAGACGCCTTCAATCTCCACCGCAACCCCCAGAGGCAGGGCAGCGACGCCCACTGCAGATCGAGCATGCGCGCCGACGTCCTCACCCAGCAGCGCGACCAGCAGGTCCGATGCGCCGTTGATCACCTTCGGATGGTCGCGAAAATCGGGGGCGGAATTCACGAAGCCTGTCAGCTTCACAACGCGCTTCAGGCGCCCGAAATCTCCCTTCAGTGCCGCCTTGACCTGCGCCAGCAGATAGAGCGCGCAGGACTGGGCTGCGGCCGCGCCCTCGTCAGCGGTCATGCCCTGCCCCAGCTTGCCGCGAATCAACTCCCCCTCCCATTGCGAAATCTGGCCAGAGACAAAAAGCGCGGTCCCCGACCGGACGAACGGCAGGTAATTGGCCGCCGGTGCCGCGGCTTCGGGAAGGGAGAGGCCCACGGCGGCCAGGCGGGTTTCGAGGTCGGCAGCGCTCATCGTCGGGGGTCCTTTCAGGCGTGACGTTGCGGGGACGCTAGCGGGACGACCCGACCAAGGCAACGGCCCTTGCGAGAACTCAGCCTTCGCGAAAAGCGCGGGCGAAATAATCGCTCAGGGGCTTCATCAGGTAGGCCAGCGGCGTGCGCTCTCCGGTCCGGATAAAGGCCTCGACCGGCATCCCGGGGACAATCACAGCCCCATCGGGCAAGCGCTGCACCTCGCCATCATTCAGCACGATTTCGGCCCGAAAAAAGCTCACGCCGGAGGCATCATCGGTGAAGGCATCGGCAGAGACAGTCACCACCCGACCGTAGAGCTCGGGCGTCTGGCGCTGATCGAGCGCAGTGAAGCGCAGCGCAACCTCCTGGGCTACGGTGATCTGATCGATGTCGGTCGGCAGGATTTCCGCCGTGATGACGAGAGGCCGATCTTGCGGGACAAGATACATCAGCGGGTCAGCGGCCCGGATCACCGAGCGCGGTGCAAAAACCGAAAGTCCATAGACCACGCCGGAAACGGGCGCGCGAATGTCCAACCGGTCAAGCTGGCGCAAAAGGGCGCGGCGACGCTCGCTCAACTCCAGCTCATTGAATTCAAGGTCGCGCAGCCGGGTGATCGCCTCCTCGCGTCGGTCGCTGTCAAGCTGGAGGATTTGCAGGTCAATCTCGGTTATCCGGCCCTCGTTCTGGGCGATTGCAGCGGCCAGTTCGCCCGCCTGTCCGGCGAGGTTCGCCTGTTCGCGCCGCAATCCCAGAACGCGGCTGACCTGGGCGAGGCCCCGATCCAGAAGCACCTGCTGGTCTGCCAGCTCTTCCTCGATCAGCCCGCGCTGGGTTTCCAGGGCCTCCTGCTGCTCCTGAATGCCTTCGATCTGTGACAGGATCTGGTCCCGGCGTTTCCCAAGCTGCGCCTTCTGGCTGGCCACCGTCTCGGCACGGGCGAGGAACAGGCGCTCCTGACCGGCCATCAGGGCGCGTGCGCGGTCGTCGCCCGCGGTGGTCAGCACCGGGTCGAAGGTGATCTCATTGGCCCCGTCCCGCTCGGCCTCGAAACGGCCGCGGCGGGCCAAAATTTCGAAGAGTTGACCCTCGACCACAGCAAGTTCCGAGTGCAAGTCGGACGAATCGAGCTGGATCAACAGCTCGCCCTCTGCCACGCTCTGTCCCTCATCGACCGAAATCGCGGCCACGATACCGCCATCGGGATGCTGGATTACCTGCCGGTTCTGGTCGACCTCAATGCGACCCGACGCGATCACCGCGCCAGTGATTTCGGCCATCACGGCCCAGGTCCCGAAACCGCCCAGCAACAGGAACAGCCCAAACAGGCCCAGCGTCATCTGTCCGCGCACCGACCAACGGCGCACGCCGTCTTCGTTGGTCATGAGACGCCTCCACCGCCGGAGGACTTCGCGATCTCCTGGTGGTTGGACACCATTTCCTTCAACACATCGTCCTTTGGCCCGAAGGCGCGCCGCATGCCCCCTTCAAGCATCAGGAGCAGGTCGCACTCCTGAATTGCGGCCGGGCGGTGCGCCATGATCAGGATGCACTTCCCATCCGCCTTGAACGCCTTGATCGCCAAGTTCAGGGCCTGACTGCCGTCGTTGTCGAGGTTCGAATTTGGCTCATCGAGGACCAGCACGACCGGATCACCGTACATCGCCCGCGCCAGTCCGATCCGCTGTACCTGACCGCCCGAGAGCCGGCCGTCGATGGTGTTCACGCGCGTGTCATAGCCGTCGGGCAGCTTCAGGATCATCTCATGCGCCGCGGCCCGTTTCGCGGCCTTCACGATCTCGGCCGGATCGGGTGACGTGGACATCCTCGCGATGTTCTCGCCGATGGTCCCGTCGAAGAGCTGCACTCTTTGCGGAAGATAGCCGATAAGTGTGCCCAGAACCTCCGGGTCGTATTGGTCGATTGCGGCTCCGTCGAGGCGGATCTTGCCACCGGCCGGCCGCCAAAGCCCGGTGATCGCCCGGGCCAGCGTCGACTTGCCCGAGCCGGAGGTCCCGATCACGCCGACGGCCTCACCGGGGCTGACCTTGAAGCTGACCATGCGAAGGGTGGCCTGCTGCTCTCCCGGCGGCAGGACCGTGACCTGATTGGCCTCCAGAATGGCGCGGGGTTTTGGCAGAGGCGTGCGTTCCGGCTCGTGGGGGATTTCGGCCAAAAGCTCGGCAAGGTGGCCCCATCCCTCGCGCCCGCGCTGAATGACCGCCCACTGGTTGATCAGAAGCTCAACCGGGGCAAGCGCCCGCCCCAGAAGGATCGACCCAGCGATCATGGCGCCGGCGCTCAACTGGTTTTGCAGCACCAGCCAGGCGCCAAGGCCAAGCATCGCGGATTGCAGGAAAAGCCGCATCGACTTTGTCAGGGCGCCCCACAACCCGCCGCGGTCGGATGCAAGGGTCCCAGCCTCCAATGCGTCGGTCCGCGCAGATTGCCACCGGTCGAATGCCGCCCCGCGCATGCCGAGCGATTGCACCATGTCGGATTCGTTCCGGATTTCCGTGCCCAACTGCTCGGACCGATAGGTCGCGGCATTGCTGCGCTCCAATGCCCGGCGCGACGTCATCTGATTTGCCAGGGCAATGCCGATCAGGACCGTCCCGCCGCCAACGGCAAGCCACCCAAGGAGCGGATGAAAGATGAAGATGCCAAAGATGAAGACAGGCACGAACGGCAGGTCAAAGAGCCCCATGAACGCCGGAGCGATAAACGTGCGCTGCACCGCTTCGAGGTCCCGCAGCCCGGTCTTGGCCGCCGCCGGCGCCCGGTTCAACGTTGTCGCCCGGATCACTGCCGAGAAGACGCGCCTATCAAGCCGCGATTGAAAACGCGCCCCGACCCGCGCCATCACCCGACCGCGCACATAATCGAGTATCGCCATCATCCCGTAGAGGAATGCGACCAGTACGGTCAGCGCGAGCAGCGTTTCCACCGACCGGGACCCAAGGACGCGGTCATAGACATTCAGCATGTACAGCGGCCCGGTGAGCATCAGCAGGTTCACGAAGGCCGAGAAGAGCGCCACGCCCCAGAACGCGCCTCGATCCTTCGACCGGGCCGCCCGAAGCTCCGCTCGACCAAGTTCCTTGTTTGCGGGCGCGCTTTGCGACATGGGCCTCTTTTTCCGCGGCAATCCGCCGTTTCGGCGGGAAAACGGTCTCCGTAGCGGTTTGATGCCTTGTGCCACGAGCCCGGTAAAGGGATTGTTTCAACGCGGTCACGGTTTGGCACCTCTGCGCCACGGGGCCTGTACCCCATGCGTTTGGGCTTTATGTCAGGCGCAACACACGAACCCGAGTAGATGATTATGCCGTTTCCCGCCCTGAAGTCCGTTGCACTCGCCTCCGTGGTGGCCGGTCTTGCCGCCTGTTCGGTCGCGCCGCCGGGGACGGACATCCACGATCCCTATGAAGCGTCCAACCGCGAGGTGCATGAACTCAACAAGCGGCTCGACAGCGCGTTATCCAGTCCCGGGGCAGACCGGCGGCCCGTCGCACCGGAAATAGCGATCCCCGTTTCGAATTTTGCCGCCAACGCCGGACTGCCGTCGGCTGTCCTGAACAACCTGCTTCAGGGTAATGTGGGTGGGGCCGCCACCAATACGTTCCGGTTCATCCTGAACTCCACTGTCGGGGTTGCTGGCCTGTTCGACCCCGCCGGTGCGATTGGTCTGCCCGAGGAGGAGACCGACTTCGGAGAGACGCTTCATGTCTGGGGTGTGGCCGAAGGTGCCTATCTCGAACTGCCTGTCGTCGGCCCGTCAACCGAACGCGACGCGGCAGGACGCATCGTGGATGCCGTGATCGACCCGCTCGGTTCGATTGTCGGTCAAGACCTGCGGACAGCGGCCACCGTGGCGCGCGTCGGCGACCGGGCGATCGACCGGCGCCAGTTCGGCAATGCGGTTGACGATATTCTCCATAACAGTGCCGATAGTTATGCGCAGTCACGACTGATTTACCTGCAAAACCGCCGGTTCGAACTTGGAATGGAGCCGCCGGACGCCAACATAGACGGGGAAGGGCCAATCGACCCCTTCGCGCTCGACCTGGAGGGCTTTGAATGATGCACGACCTGCCTCGCCGCTCGTTTCTGGCGCTCACCGGCGCCGCCGTCGGGAGCCTCGCCCTGCCCGCGCCGGCACTGGCCCTGTCGTCCGATGCCGCCGAAACGCTCGTGACCAGCGCAGTCGTTGACGTGAATGCAATCATCGCGTCAGGCGCGTCCGAGGCGCAGATGCTGCGCGAATTCCAGGGTGTCTTTGAGCGCTACGCCGATACCGCCTATGTTGCCGCCTTTGCCCTGGGCAATGACGGTCGCTCCGCAACCACCAACCAGAAACGCAATTTCTCGGATGCCTTCGGAACCTACGTGGCCCGCAAATATGGCAGCCGGTTCCGGGAATTCATTGGCGGCGAGATCATCGTGCAGGGGGCTCGTCCGGAACGCAACTACATGGTGGTCGACAGTACCGCGGTGTTGCAGGGCGAATCTCCCTTCGAACTGGAATGGCACGTGTCGGACCGCACGGGTCGACCGCTGTTCTTCAACCTGATCATTGAAGGCGTGAACATGCTGCTTGCGGAACGGACCGAGGTCGGCGCGCTCCTCGACCGCCGGGGCGGCAATATCGACGCCCTGATCGAGGACCTCCGCAATGCGTGACGCGCTTGCGGCGGTGTTGTGCGCTTTGCCGGCAACTTTGACCGCATCGCCTTATGATGGCGTCTACCGCCAGGTCGCCAATGCCGACTGCGCCCTGATCGGGGTCGACGGCGGGGCCATCGAGATCAGGGACGGCATCTTTTATGGTGTCGGCACCGAGTGCCGCATGACCCGGCCGGTCAACGTCGTGAATATGGATGCCACGCTCTACACCATGGAGTGTTCGGGCGAAGGCAGCCTCTGGTCGGAACGCGCGATGGTCATGGATGCCGCGGGCGAAAGTGGCGATATCATCATGATCTGGAACGGCTACGCCTTCAGATACGAGCGCTGCCCGAACCCGTGATGTTGCCGATCCTGTAGCCGAAGATCAGAGCGGGCCCATTTGCCCGGCGCGGCTTTCGTGAGTCCCCGCATGTGGATGAACGCTGGCAAAGGCCCGGCTCCGCCATCTCGCCGACCTGGTCAGCGATCAGTTGCCGCCGTCGCGCAATATGTTCGTGATGACATCGATCAGGACTTGTTCGGCGACGTTATTGGCCGCAGGCGTAGACGACTGGATCGGACTGGGAGCCGTCATGGGAAGGGGCCGGGGCGGTTGACCGGCGAGCACACGCTGCATCGTTTCGCGCCAGATCTCGGTCGGCAGGCCGGAACCGGTCACGCCGGTCAGCGGCGTGTTGTCGTCGTACCCCATCCAGACGCCGGTCACGTAATCTGCCGAAAATCCGATAAACCACGCATCTCGTGCCGCTTGCGTGGTTCCGGTTTTGCCAGCGATTTCCCAGCCATCCAGCCTTGCGCGTCTGCCGGTCCCCTGTTCCACGACCTGGTACAGCATCCAGACCAGTTCCCGCGCCACTTCCTCCCGGATGACCCGTTCACGGATACCTCCTCCCGTGCCCATCAAGGGCTCGGTCTCGCCCAGCAGGCGCAGATCCACCAGTCCGTAGGGCAACACGGCGGAGCCGCCGTTCAGAAACCCGGCATAGGCTCCGGTCATCTCGATCAGCGTCGATTCCGAAGCTCCCAATGCCATGGACGGCCCCGGGGCGAGTTCGCTCACCACACCGAGTCCCGTCGCCACCGCCTCAACGAGGTCCCGGCCCACCCTTTCGCTGAGTTTGACCGCCGGAATATTGAGCGACAGGGCGAGCCCATCGATCAGGGTGACGGCACCGCGGTACTCACTGCTGTAGTTCTTCGGACACCAGTCCGGCTGTCCGCGAACGGCAACACAGTAGGGCTCGTCCAGAAGCACGTCGTAGGGCGACATGCCGAGGTCGAGCGCTGCGGCATAGACAAAGGGCTTGAAGGTCGACCCTGTCTGTCGCAGGGCCTGCGTCGCGCGGTTGAAGAAATCCGGCGTTTCGGTCGTCCGGCCTCCGACCATCGCGCGCACGGCACCGTCGGCACTCATCACGACAATGGCCGCCTGCGCCTCCGACCCGTCTCTCACCCTGTTCTCGAAAACCCAGTCCAGCGCCTCTTCCGCAGCGGTCTGGATATCCTGATCCAGCGTTGTGCGGATGATCACGTCCTCGGTCGTGTCGCGGGTAAAGAATTCCGGGCCGGTGGACATGACCCAATCGGCAAAATAGCGACCCACATTGGCCCGTGCGGCAGAACTGAGCACGGCAGGTTTGGCGCGCGCCTCGGCTGTGGCGCTATCACTGAGGAAGCCCGCTTCATTCATCAGGACGATGACGGTTTCGGCCCGGTCCTGCGCACGCTCGAGATACCGTGTCGGATCGTAGTAGGATGGTGCTTTCAAGAGCCCCGCCAGCATTGCGGCCTGCGGCGGGGTCACTTCGGCGGCTGAGATGCCGAAATAGCGTTGCGACGCGGCTTCAAAGCCACGGGCGCCGGCCCCGAGATAGGCGCGGTTGAGATAGACGGTGAGGATTTCGTCCTTGCTGTACTTCGTCTCCATCGCAAGGGCGTAGACGGCCTCGACGGCCTTTCGCCAAAGTGTCGTCTGACGGCAATCTTGTTCGTAGGCGGCCTCGCTTTCCCACTCCTCCGGAACAAACGGACGCCCATAGCAAAGGAGCTTGGCTGTTTGCTGGGTGATCGACGACCCGCCCGCCCCGGAGAGCGGGTTGCCCCCGGACCTGTAGTTCCGGACCATGGCCGCGCCGGTGGCATAGACATCAATGCCGATGTGGTACCAGGCGTAGAACCTCTTGTCCTCGGTCGCGAGAATGGCGTTCCTGAGGTGACGGCTGACTGTATTGGCGGTGACCACGCCGCCGAACTGGTCACCACGCCAGGCAAAGGTCTCTCCGTACCTGTCCTGCAAAGTGACCGACCCGCGCGTGCGGCCGTCGACCAGTTCTTCGATCGGTGGCAGTGTGGACGCGGTGTAGAACACCGCGACGCCCACGATGATCGCCACCGCCACACCCATGCGCCAGCCGATCCACCAGAGCAGGCGGAACGGCCAGAACAGCAAGAAGAAGATCCAGCCAAGGAAGCCGCGCCGCGCCGGTGCGGTGGCTTTACGCGCTGTTGTCGTTCCGGTCCGCGGCTTGGCCGACCGCTTGGCGCGTGCCGGTTTGCCTCCGCCGCCGCCCTTGCCGCCACTATTGCGTCGTTCGGCCACGAGGGGCGGGCGTTTGCCACGGTTCGAGCTCATTGCGCGCGTACTCTTTCAAAAAAACGTCTGCTCATCTCGGTCTTTCCAGCAATCGCCAGTGACCCTCTTGATTGCGGGGAGCATAGACACCTCTGACCCGGAAGTTGAGCGCCCTGGTCGACCGGACTCACTTTTCTTTTTGCCCATATAATATGCGAAACTCGAAAATTGCACAAAAATTGATCGAAAGTCGCATTTCGGAACCTTTGCACTTGCAGCATTGCCTTGTCGCCTCCGGTGTCCCGCGCCCTTTTGTGCCCCATGAGCGCGGTCCGACCCGGATCCGCATGGGACAAAAAACTGCAAGGGGAAGATCGTGAAACTCATCATCGCAACGATCAAGCCGTTCAAGCTCGAGGAGGTCCGCGAAGCGCTGACCGGGATCGGCGTGCGCGGCATGATGGTGACCGAGATCAAGGGCTTTGGCTCTCAGTCCGGACACACAGAAATCTACCGTGGCGCCGAATACGCCGTGAATTTCGTGCCGAAGGTCAAGCTCGAGATCGTCGTGGGCGAAAGCATGGCCGAACAGGTGGTTCAGACCATCGCCACCACCGCCAAGACCGACAAGATCGGCGACGGCAAGATTTTCACCCTCGATGTCGAAGGCGCCCTGCGGGTGCGCACCGGCGAAACCAACGATGACGCTATCTGAGCGGCCGCGGGAAAGGGACCTGACTGACATGAAACTCCTTAAACTTCTTCCGGTCGCCGCCGCGCTTGTCGCGCTGCCGACCTTGGGCATGGCCCAGGATGAAGGCCCGGTGCCCGGCGTGAACGCCTCCACCGATAGCGTCTGTATCGTCAATGCGCTGCGGTGCCGCAGCGGCGGCATCCGCGTGGTCTGGATGGCCGCCGGCTTCGCCATGCTCGAAGCTGGTCTGGTACGCTCCAAGAACGTCACCATGCAGCTGACCAAGAACGTCGCCCTCTTCGGAATTGCGGCGATCATGTATTACCTGATCGGCTACAACCTGATGTATCCGCTGGGTGACTGGGCTATCGACGGATACTTCTCCGCTCTCTTCCCTGCGGTGGGAGTCCTGGAAGCCGTGGGCGTGACCGCCGACGCCGCCGACGACTACAGCTATGCGGCCACGTCGACGGACTACTTCTTCCAGCTGATGTTCTGTGCCACCACGGCCTCGATCGTTTCCGGGGCTCTGGCCGAGCGGATCAAGCTGTGGCCGTTCCTGATTTTCGTGGTCGTGCTGACCGGGTTCATCTATCCGCTGCAGGCGTCGTGGGACTGGGGTGGCGGCTGGCTCGACGACATGTTCTCGGACTTCGCGGGTTCCACCATCGTGCATTCCGTGGGCGGCTGGGCTGCGCTGACCGGGGCGATACTCCTCGGGCCGCGCATCGGCAAGTACAAGGATGGCAAGACCGTGCCGATGCCCGGTTCCAACCTCGCGCTGGCCACCTTGGGTACTTTCATCCTGTGGATGGGCTGGTTCGGCTTCAACGGCGGTTCGCAGCTGGCCATGGGGACCGTGGGTGATGTGGCCGATATCGGCCGGGTGTTCTCCAACACCAACGCCGCTGCTGCCGGTGGCGCGATTGCCGCGCTGATCCTGACGCAGGTGATGTACAAGAAGCCCGACCTGACGATGATCCTGAACGGCGCCCTCGCCGGCCTCGTATCGATCACCGCGGAGCCGCTGACCCCGAGCTTGGGAGCCGCGACGCTGATTGGCGCTGTCGGTGGCGTCATCGTGATCTTCACCGTGCCGATGCTCGACAAGTTGAAGATCGACGACGTTGTCGGTGCCATTCCGGTGCACCTCTTCGCCGGTATCTGGGGCACCATCGCGGTTGTTCTGACCAACCCCGAAGCGACCCTCGGCGGTCAGCTGACCGGCATCATCGCCATCGGCCTGTTTGTCATCATCACTTCGGCCCTGGTCTGGATCATCCTCAAGGCGACGATGGGCATCCGCGTCGACGAAGAGGCCGAGATCAATGGCCTCGATATGGCGGAGCTCGGGATGGAAGCTTATCCCGACTTCACCAATGGCTGACACATAGCTCCTTGAGACGGGGCCGGGACGTCCTTCCTGCCCGGCCCCCGACACCTACTGAACCGGGCGATTCTCCCTCGCCCGGTTTTTTTGTTTCTGCTCCACCGATTGGCCCTGCAGAAACCCGGCGGCGACGCCTCGACGCCTCTGGCTGGTCCTTGGGGGAACGTCCCTAGCCCGAACTCTTGCGCGACCGCCGTGGCGCCTCTCCGTGAACGGCCACATGGGCGCGGTAGAATGAGGAGTAGTCCGGGAAACCGGCATCCAGCGCCAGGGACATCAGACTCGCCTTTCCATCCAGCAAGGACAGTCGGTCGAACCGATCCAATCGCCGGTCGCGCCTGAACGCCGACGGCGTTTGGCTGATCTGCTCCTGAAAGAGTTGCCCCAGCCGCGTCGCGGTGATCCCGGCGCGCCGCGCGATATCGCCGATGCTCTGACCGGGGTCGTCGCGCAGCGCCTCCACCGCGTAGGCCACAGCGGGATGCAAACGGTTCGCGCTGTAGCGATCGGCCTCCAACGCTTGTGTCCAGAGACGGTGCAACCACCACGCCGCGCCCATTTCGCAGAGCGGCCCCTGCCCAAGATTTGCCAACGCAAGCCCGGTGGTGAGGATTTCGTCATACCCCGGCCGGACCAACCGCACGACCGCGGGTCTGTCCTGGTCACCGGGATCCCGCAACACATGGTCATGCCCGTCCACCAGCAACTCGGCCGCAAGGACCGCGACGAGGAGGTCGGTACCGCGCGTTTCGCCCAAGAGGAAGTGAGCCTGACCGGGATAGGCAAACAGCGCATCCCGCGGATCGATGACGTGAATCCGGCCGTCCAGATAGTAACGCGCCTGACCTTGCAAACCGATCAGGACCACCAGTTCCGCGTGGGCCCGTGGTCCCGGCTCGAACCGGCGTCGGTCCTTCCGCTGCCAGATCTTCGCGAGCGTTCCATCCGGAAGAAAGCGCGGAACCGTGGTCATGCCGCTATTTCTCGCAGCATTTAGAAAAATGCAATCTTTTCTCGCAAATTTCTCTATTTTTATTTGCTTTTCCAACACAATTTACGAAAAACACAGGTGATCCATGAAAATCGCATCCGAAGACACCGCGCAGCATTACTTTCATAACGGGTACGCAATTCTCCCCGAATGGCTGGCGCCGGACGAGTTGGCCCTGCTCTCCGAAACCTGCGACACCCTGCTGTCAGAGCCGCCCGACGACGACATGGGGGGCCGCGGCCACGATATCGGTCGCGGTCAGGACCGGCGCTTTCTCCGGCACCGGCATCGGGACTTCCCGGCCTTGTCGGCCTTCCTGACCGGCCCGGGCATGCGCGATTTCCTCACGCCGTTTCTCGGCCCGCGCCCGCATCTTTTTAACGAGCAATTCGTGGTCAAGGGTCCCCGCACCGGCGCCGCATTCGGCTGGCATCAGGACAGCGGGTATGTGGGTTTCGATCACGCGCCTTACCTCTCTGTCTGGATCGCGCTGGACGATACGTCCGAAGACAATGGTCCGGTCTTCGTGTTGCCCCGGAACCTGCGCGATGACCAAAGCATCGTGCCCCACGTCTGGGACGAGACGGCCAAGGAAATGGTCGGCTATGCGGGTCCGGAGC
>CAYMMT010000001.1:11235-31669 GCA_964391555.1 uncultured Rhodobacterales bacterium | reverse complement strand
ACGGGAAACAGCTCAGCCGGTACGCAACCAGCCAGACGCAAATTGCACCGTGCCACAGCCACCCAGTCGTGCAATCCGCTCCAGTTCGGACCGGAGGCGCTCCATCCGCCCCTTGCCCATGGCGATGCCGGGTTCCGCCCAGAAGCCGTCAACCTTCAGACATGCGCTGTCCCGGCGCATGTCGATCCGGCCGATCAAACGGTCGCCTTCGAGAACCGGAAAGACATAGTAACCGTACTGTCGCTTGGCCTCGGGCACGAAAATTTCGATCCGATAGTGGAAGCCGAACAACCGTTCCGCCCTCTTGCGGTCCCGCAGGGCCGGGTCGAAAGGAGACAGGACCCGCACACGGCCCGACGTTTCGCCGGATGCCCCCGTGCCGGGCCAGGCGACCGAGCGCCGCCACGCTCCACCCGCGCACCCGACATCCACCTCTTCCAGCCGCCCCGAGCGAAGGCCGACATCGACCCACGCACGGGCTTCCGCAGGCGTGACCATGGCCCAGAACGCAGCGAGTTCGCCGCTGGTGGCGAAACCGAGCCGATCAAGCGCCGCCGCGCAGGCCCAGTCGATGATTTCCGCGTTCGTCCGATGCTGGTTCAACACCTCGGCGGGCACGACGTTTTCCACGAGGTCATAGACCTTTCGGAAGCCCTCCCGCCGCGTGATCGCAACCTGGCCGGACATCCAGAGGTACTCCAGCGCGGTTTTTGACGGGTGCCAATCCCACCAGCCGGTGCTGCCCCTGTTCTCCCCGGCCGCAAGGTCCGCCGACATCACCGGACCCCGCGCCGCGATGTGATCGAGGACATCCCCGACGCGGTCCTTGAACCCGGCCCGGCTCTTCGCCCAACGCGCCGAGACATGGGCCTCCTCGCGCTCGAACTTCAGCCGCCAATAGGGGAAGAAATCCATCGGGATCACAGCCGCATCGTGGGTCCAGTGTTCGAACAGACGCCGCCGTTTCAGAAGCCGTGGCAAGTCGGGCGACCGGTAGGCCTGCCGCCGGGACCAGAGGATCAGGTCATGGGCACGGGCCAGTGTGTTGACGCTGTCGACCTGAACAAAGCCGAGCGCTGCGATCAGCGCATCCAGATCCTGATGATGCGGCGGCGCAAGCAGACCGTGGCGGTCGAGGAACAACCGCCGCGCCTCGCCGTTTTCGATCCGCCGGGGACTGCCTCTGCCCATGGTCTTCCCTTCGCTTGCCCTTCATACTGGGCAAAACCGCGACCGACCGAAAGGACCCATCGGCCATGACATCCGCATTGATCGTGATCGACATGCAGAATGACTTCTGCCCGGGTGGCGCGCTGGCCGTGGCGGAGGGAGACCAGATCGTGCCCGGCATCAATGCGCTGATTGCAGAGGCCGAGGCCGTGATTCTGACGCAGGACTGGCACCCGGCGGGGCATTCATCCTTTGCGTCGTCCCATCCCGGCAAGGCGCCGATGGACATGACCGAGATGCCGTATGGGCCGCAGGTCCTCTGGCCGGATCACTGCATTCAGGGGTCGGAAGGGGCCGAGTTTCATGCCGGTCTGAACGTGACCCGCGCGGATCTGATCATCCGCAAGGGCTACAACCCCGCGATCGACAGTTATTCGGCGTTTTTCGAGAACGATCACACCACACCAACGGGGCTCGAGGGATACCTCAGGACACGCGGCATCGACACGCTCACCATGGTCGGTCTCGCCACCGACTTCTGCGTCAACTACTCGGCGGTCGATGCCGCGACGCTGGGGTTCGGTGTCACTGTACGGCAGGACCTGTGCCGCGGAATTGACCTCGGCGGGTCTCTCGCCGCGGCTCAGGCGGGGATGATACAAGCGGGCGTGGTCTTGGCCTGATTGGACAACGGTTGCGAAGACGCTCTCCGCGTGAGCCTCGGCACCTACAACCGCTCGAACGCCAGTGCGATGCCCTGACCGCCGCCGATGCACATGGTCACCAGCGCCCGCCGGCCGCCGATCCGCTCCAACTCGTAGAGAGCCTTCACCGTGATGATCGCCCCCGTGGCGCCGACGGGATGACCCAGCGCAATCGCCCCGCCGTTCGGGTTCACCCGCTCGGGGTCAAAACCGAGCCCCGCCGACACTGCCAAGGCCTGCGCGGCGAAGGCCTCATTCGATTCGATCACGTCGAAGTCTTCGGTCCCAAGCCCGGTACGCTCGAACAAGGACTGGCAGGCGGGCACGGGCCCGATCCCCATCACTTCGGGCCGGACGCCGGCATGGCCGTAGCCGATGATCCGCGCCTTTGGCGTCAGACCGGCGGCCTCTGCCGCGCCCGCCCGCGCCAGCACCACGGCCCCGGCCCCGTCATTGATCCCGCTCGCATTACCCGCCGTCACGGTACCGTCCTTCTGAAACGCCGGGCGCAGCCCAGCCAGCGCCTCCATCGTGGTCGCCTTCGGATGCTCATCGGTATCGAAGATCACCGTTCCCTTGCGGGTCTGCATCTCCACGGGAACGATCTGCTCCGTAAACCGTCCTTCGGCGATCGCGGTCGCGGCCCTGCTCTGGCTTTGCAGCGCAAATTCGTCCTGCGCTTCCCGGCTGATCTGATGTTCGGCGGCGACGTTTTCGGCGGTGATGCCCATGTGTCCGGTGCCAAACGGGCAATTCAGCGCGCCAAGCATCATGTCGAGACTTGTCACGTCCCCCATCTTTGCCCCCCAGCGCGCCTGCGGCTGAATGAACGGGCTGCGTGACATGGATTCGGCGCCGCCGGCGAGGCCGAACTCCGCGTCGCCCAGCACAAGCGACTGAACCACCGACACAATCGCCTGCACGCCCGACCCGCAAAGCCTGTTGACGTTCATCGCGGGCACGCTGTCGGGAACCTCGGCGTCCATCGCGCTCACCCGGCTGAGGTACATGTCCCTGGGTTCGGTGTTGATCACATGGCCGAAGGCCACGTGGCCGATCCGGTCTGAGGAGATACCGGCTCTGTTCAGCGCGGCCTTCGCGACCGTCGCACCGAGCTCGGTTGGCTTCACGGCCGCGAGTGAGCCGCCGAAGGTTCCGATGGCGGTTCTGGCGCCCGACAGGATCACGATGGGCTCTTGGGTGTCGAATGGCATGGGGTCGATCTCCGGCAGTCTGGGTCCACCGAAATCCTAGCGAACGACATGGCCGAAGCCAGTCCCAGCGAAAGACCAGACGCAACGTCGCTTGACGTTCCTCTTATCGGACCGGAGCCTGTCAGCGTGATGGGGGCCCTGCATGATCCGATTCTTCTGCTCTGAATGCCTGCGATTTATCCGCGTCGCGGCGATCAGCTGGTGCATCGGCTGTGTCGTCCCGATTCTTGCGCTGCTTGTGACAGGGTGACCCCTTTCCCCCACCGCTCACCGGATTAGCCTGCCGGTCCGATGGTTCTCGAGATTCGACAGGTGGAAAAAAGCTACGCCATGGCCTCTGGCCGGGTTCCGGTGTTGCGTGGTGTGTCGCTGTCACTGTCCGCCGGCGAAAGCCTCGCCCTGACCGGCGAGTCCGGCAGCGGAAAAAGCACGCTCCTGCACCTCGCCGGGGGGCTCGACACCGTTGACGCGGGATCCATTTCAGTCACCGGTCAGGAGATCACGCAACTCGACGACAAGGGCCGCGCGGCGTTGCGTCGGGGCAAGATTGGCGTCGTGTTTCAACAATTCAACCTGATCCCATCCTTGACGGTCGCCAGCAATATCGGCTTTCAGGCGCGACTCGCGGGGCGGCATGACGCACGGGACGTGCGCCGCCTCGCCGATGCCATGGGCCTTCAGGACCAGCTCGACAAATATCCCGAGGCACTCTCGGGAGGACAACAGCAACGGGTCGCCATTGCCCGCGCCCTGGCCGCCAAGCCCAAGCTGGTGCTGGCTGACGAGCCCACAGGGAACCTCGATGAAACCAGCGCGGATACCGTGATCGACCTGCTGCTGGATCAGGTCTCCGGTACTGGCGCCGCTCTCCTTCTGGTCACCCATTCCGACCGGCTGGCGGCGCGGACCGACAGGCGATTGCATCTGACCCACGGCAAAGTCACATGACCGGTGCGGTTCTCTCCGCCTTGTTCGCCTTCTGGCGCCGAAATCCATTGCAGGCCTTTGCGCTGGTCTCCGGCCTGGCGCTTGCCACCGCTCTCTGGTCCGGCGTGCAGGCGATCAATGCCGAAGCCCGCGCCAGCTACGACGCCGCCGCGGCGACGCTCGGCGAAGGCACCTTCGCCCAGATCGTCGCGACTGACGGCGGTCCGATCCGACAGGCAGACTACATCGCGCTCCGGCGCGCGGGCTGGCTCGTGGCGCCGGTGGTCGAGGGGCGGCTGCGTGGGGTCCGTGTCGTCGGTCTCGATCCGCTCACGGCACCCGGCGGTCTCGGCCCGGTCAGCGTTGGGGACGTCGAGGTGACGGATTTCCTCGGCAACGGGCTTGTCTTTGGCCAACCCGATGCGTTGACGAAGCTCGACGCTGACGGCCCCCGGCCCGTCACGTCCCCGGATGTTGCGCCCGGCACGGTCATCACCGACATCGGCATCGCCCAGGATCTGCTTGGCTTCGAAGGGTTCTTGTCCCGCCTTATCGTCGCGCCGGAACAGCCACTCGGTCAGATTGCCCTTGCCGACATCGCCGATGACCTCAGCCTGCGTGCACCGCAGCAGGGAAACGACCTCGACCGGCTGACCGACAGCTTTCACCTGAACCTAACCGCCTTCGGCATGCTGAGCTTTGCCGTCGGCCTTTTCATCGTGCACGGCGCCATCGGGCTTGTGTTCGAACAACGCCGGCCGATGGTCCGGACGCTGCGGGCGCTGGGTGTCCCATTGCAGCGGCTGGTCATGGTGATCGGACTGGAACTCTGCCTCATCGCCCTGATGGCCGGTGGCATTGGCGTTGCGCTGGGGTATCTGATCGCAGCAGCTCTGCTGCCAGATGTCGCCGCCACGCTGCACGGCCTCTACGGTGCAACGGTTGCGGGAACGCTGACGATCCGGCCGGCATGGTGGGTGTCGGGGTTGGGTATCGCGATCGGCGGAACGGCGCTCGCCGCTGCTGGCGCACTCTGGCAGGTCGCCCGAATGCCGCTCCTTGCGTCTGCGCGCCCTCGGGCATGGGCCTTGGCAGGAATGGCGACCCGACGATGGCAACTCCTTGGCGGCGTCGCGCTCCTCTTGTTCGCCTTCGGGACAGCGTTGTTCGGCTCTGGTCTCACCGCCGGATTCACGCTTCTTGCCGCGCTGCTGCAGGGCGCTGCGCTTCTCCTGCCCCCCCTGCTCGACTTCGGTCTCGCGATCGGGGCCCGGGTCCTGTCCGGCACCCCGATCCGCGACTGGTTCTGGGCGGATACCCGGCAGCAATTGCCCGGTCTTTCGCTGGCCCTCATGGCGTTGCTTCTGGCGATGGCCGCGAACGTGGGCGTCTCGACGATGGTGTCCTCCTTTCGGCTCACCTTCACCGGATTTCTGGATCAGCGGCTGTCGTCAGAACTCTACATAAACACCGAAGACTCTGCCCAGGCAGCCGCGGTCACGGCATTCCTGGACGGCACGGTCGACGCGATTCTGCCCGTCATCTGGGTCGAGCGCGACCTCGCCGGCCTGCCATCGGAGCTCTACGGCGCGCGCGACCATGCGACCTACCGCGACAACTGGCGGTTCCTGAGCGCGGCAGATGCGCCGTGGGATGCCGTTGCCAGCGGGACCGGCGTCATCATCAACGAACAACTCTCGCGCCGCGCCGGGCTGGCCGTGGGCGACCGCCTCTCGATCGCCCCGGGAGAAACCCGACCTGTCGTTGGCGTCTACGGGGACTACGGCAATCCGATCGGGCAGGCCGTCATCGGGCTGCCGTTGTTTCAGGCGCTCTACCCGGACGCCACGGCCCTGAGATTCGGTTTGCGCATGCCGGCAGCCGACGTTCCGGAGGTTCGGCAGGCGCTTCGGGAGTTCGGCATCCCCGACGGGCAGATGATTGACCAGGCGCGGATCAAGGCCTTTTCGCTCGGCGTCTTTGAACGCACTTTCGCGGTGACCGGAGCGCTCAATGTGCTGACCCTCGCCGTCGCGGCATTCGCCATCCTGATGAGCCTTCTGACGCTCGCCGCCCTGCGTGTGCCGCAGCTTGCACCGGTCTGGGCGTTGGGGCTGACGCGGCTCGAACTGGGCCGGATCGAGGTTTTGCGCGCCGTGCTGCTGGCCGTGCTCACCACAAGTCTCGCCCTTCCGCTCGGGCTGGCGCTGGCATGGGTCTTGCTGGCCGTCGTGAACGTGGAAGCCTTCGGATGGCGGTTACCAATGTACCTCTTTCCGCTCGACTACCTGCGTCTGACGGTTTTCGCGCTCCTCGCGGCCTTCCTGGCCGCACTCTGGCCCTCTGTCCGGCTGGCTCGCACGCCACCGGCCGACCTTCTCAAGGTGTTTTCCGGTGATCGCTAGGCTCTTGGTTCTTCTGGTTCTGCCTGCGTCGGTGGCCGCCCAGGGCTTTGCCGGGCTCGGCACGTCTGCCGACGGCTTCGCTGTCCCGAGCCCCGAGCCCACCTTCGACTTCCCGGCCGATCACGGCGCGCATCCGGACTTCCGCATCGAATGGTGGTACGTCACGGCAAACCTCACCGCCGCCGACGGCCGCGAGATGGGCGTCCAATGGACCCTGTTTCGCACCGCCCTGGCCCCGGGAGAGGCCGAAGGCTGGTCGTCGCCGCAACTCTGGATGGGACACGCGGCCCTGACCACGCCGGACAGGCATTTCGTTTCCGAGCGGCTCGCGCGCGGGGGGGTAGGTCAGGCTGGTGTCATACCTTTTCCATTCGAGGCGTGGATCGACGAGTGGCGGTTGGCCGGCCCGACGTTCGACGACCTCCGGATGGAGGCCGCCGGACCGGACTTTGCCTATGACCTGTCGCTCACCGCCGAAGGTCCTCTGGTTTTTCACGGGGCCGACGGATTTTCGGTGAAGTCTGCTGACGGGCAGGCCTCGTACTACTACTCCCAGCCCTTTTATTCCGTGGCAGGCTCCGTGACGCTGCCCGACGGACCGGTCGAGGTGACGGGCCAGGCCTGGCTCGACCGGGAATGGTCGTCGCAGCCGCTGTCCGAAAACCAGAGCGGTTGGGACTGGTTTTCGCTCAGCTTCGACACGGGTGAGAAACTCATGGGGTTCCGGCTCCGCCAGACCGAAGGGCAAAACTACACCTACGCCAGTTGGATCGCCCCGGACGGCACGCTGACCGCCTATTCTGACGGCGCGTTCGCGGCGGAGCCTCTGGAATGGTCTGAGGTAGCGGGCCGTGACGTGCCGGTCCGCTGGTCGGTGCGGTTGCCCGACCGCGGGGTGGAGGTCGAGGTCGATGCCATTTATCCCGGCGCGTGGATGGCGACGTCGGTCCCTTACTGGGAAGGGCCGGTGCGCATCAATGGCAGCCATTCCGGGCGCGGATATCTGGAGATGACGGGATACGGTCCAGATCAATGATCGGGATGGCGTGACCGCCATTTCCGCAGCGAAGCCAATCCGCTAGGAGGAGGCATGATGCATGACCTTCCCGTGACCCAAGATCTTGTCCTGATCGGTGGTGGCCATACCCACGCGCTTGTCCTGAAGTCCTGGGCGATGGCGCCACTGCCCGGCGTCCGTCTGACCCTGATCGATCCAGACCCGACAGCCGCCTATTCCGGCATGCTGCCGGGTTTCGTGGCGGGCCATTACACCCGCGATGATCTCGACATCGATCTTGTGCGCCTCGCGCGGATGGCCGGGGCACGACTGATGCGGGCGCGGGCCACGGGCATCGACCGCATCAGGCGTCTTGTTCTGGTTCCGGATCGTCCGCCTGTGGCCTATGACGCCTGCTCGATCGACATCGGCATCACCTCTGACATGCCCGGCCTCGCGGGCTTTTCGGATCATGCCGTGCCCGCCAAACCCCTTGGCCCCTTCGCCGCGCGGTGGACCGATTTCCTTGCGGATGCTGACGCGCCCAGCGTCGCTGTCATCGGGGGTGGCATCGCGGGGGCGGAACTGGCCATGGCCATGGCGCACCGGCTCAGGGACAGGCCCGCGACGGTCACGCTGGTCGACCGTGGCAGGGTGGGGAAGGAACTCAACCAAACCGCCCGGCGTAAACTCCTGACCGCGCTCGATGCCACTGGTGTCATCCGGCGGGAAGGTGCCGAAGTGTCCGGGATCTCGGCCTCCGGCATCGAGTTGGCGGATGGAACCGACGTCAGGGCCGACTTCGTCACCGGCGCGGCGGGGGCCCGGCCGTACCTGTGGCTCGGAGATATCGGCATCGACCTCCACGACGGCTTTGTCGCCGTTGGTCCCACCCTGCAGAGCACTGACCCGGCGATATTTGCCGTTGGTGACTGTGCCCACCTTGGCCACGCGCCACGCCCCAAGGCCGGCGTTTACGCGGTACGCGAAGCGCCGGTCCTCACGTACAACCTTGCCGCTTTCCTCTCGGACCGGCCGCTGCGGCGGTATCGGCCACAGTCGGACTACCTGAAGCTGATTTCTCTGGGCGGGATGTCCGCCCTGGCCGAGAAATTCGGCACCGCGCTCTCGGGACCGCTGATGTGGAGATGGAAAGACCGGATCGACCGCAAGTTCATGGACCAGTTCAAGGCGTTGAAGCCCATGGTCACCGACCTGCCGCCTGCCGTGGCCCGTGGCGTACCGGAGGAACTCGGGTCCGGCCCGCCGTGCGGAGGGTGCGGAGCCAAGGCCGGCCGCGGCGCGCTGTCCGCCGCGCTTGGCCCGGAGATTGGAGACGACGCCGCGATCCTGCAGGTCGGTGAGGCAAGGCAGGTCATCAGCACCGACCACCTGCGCGCAGTGACCGAGGACCCCTATGTCATGGCCCAGATCGCCGCCGTGCATGCCTTGGGCGACGTCTGGGCCATGGGTGCAGAGCCGCAGGCCGCGTTGGCCACGATCATCCTGCCACGCATGTCGTCCGAATTGCAGGCCCGGACGTTAACGGAGGTCATGGCCGGAGCACGGAGTGTTTTCGATCGCGTGCCCGTGGTCGGGGGTCACAGCTCGCTGGGGTCTGAAATGACGATCGGATTCACGGTTACGGGCCTGTGCACGCGCGACCCGGTCACGCTGACCGGCGCCTTGCCCGGAGACGCGCTGATCCTGACCAAGCCGATTGGCTCCGGCACGGTTCTTGCCGCCGAGATGCGCGGCGTCGCCCGGGGAGCCGATGTGATGACCACCCTTTCCACGATGCTCGAAAGTCAGGGCCGCGCCAGTCAACGCCTCGGGACGGCCCACGCGATGACGGACATCACCGGCTTTGGCCTCGCTGGTCACCTGATGAACATTTGCGAGGCGTCCGGCGTCGCCGCCGAGATCGACATGGCCTCTGTCCCCGTGATGCCCGGCGCTGCCGAGTTGTCCGAAGCCGGGATACGTTCGAGCCTCTATGATGCGAACCGGTCCGCCCTGCCGGATGTGGATCTTCCCCCCCTGATGTTCGATCCGCAAACCGCTGGCGGCCTGCTCGCCGCGGTTCCCGAAGATGTGGCCGACCCGATCCTGAGCGATCTGAATGAGGCCGGCTATCCCTTGGCCCGCCGTATTGGCCGGATTGTGGCAGGCCCGCCGGGCATTGCCGTGTCGTAACTCCGACCGCCGCAAGCAGGTCAGGGCGAAATTGCGGCACGGGGGCTTTCCGGTCCGCCGGATTGGGCGTAATGGCTGGCCCCATGCGCAAAATGAGTCTCTCCGAGGCCCAGACGCTGCCACTCTGGCGCCGGCCCATTGCATTGCTGTTCGTGATGGCGATGGCGATGCCGCTGGCCTTTGCGACTTGGTCCGCGCTCCTCAACAACTTCGTGATCGAGGTGGCCCGGTTCGATGGAGCTGACATCGGACTGCTGCATACCGTACGGGAAATTCCGGGGTTTCTTGCCGTCCTCGTGATCGCCATCCTCCTTGTCATGCGGGAACAGGTGCTGGCGGTCACGTCGTTGGCGCTCTTGGGGTTGGCAACCGCCGTCACCGCCGAATTCCCGACGCTTGCCGGAATTCTGACCGTCACCATGCTGTCGTCGATCGGCTTCCATTACTATGAGACGGTCAACCAATCACTCCAGTTGCAATGGATCGACAAGGCCCGGGCCCCCCAGGTCCTTGGCTGGATACTTGCGGCGGGCTCCGCGGCAACGCTTGTGGCCTATGGTTCAATTGTCCTCACCTGGGAGGCTCTTGGCCTCAGCTACGGGCTCGTCTACTGGGTTTCCGGTCTCTTGACCGCGACCATCGCCCTGGTGTGCTACTTCGTCTATCCTCAATTCGAAGCGCCAAACCCGCAGTCCAGGAAGATGGTCCTGCGACGGCGGTATTGGCTCTACTACGCCTTGCAGTTCATGGCGGGAGCCCGGCGGCAGATCTTTGTCGTCTTTGCCGGATTCATGATGGTCGAAAGGTTTGGATGGCAGGTACACGAGGTCACCGCGCTCTTTCTGATCAACCTGATTGCGAACATGGTCCTTGCGCCGTTGATTGGCCGAATGGTGCAGGTCTGGGGGGAACGCCGGGCGCTGATTGTCGAATATATCGGTCTGATCTGCGTTTTCCTCGCCTACGGCGGCGTTTACTGGTTCGGTTGGGGCGTGGTCATCGCCGCCGGTCTCTACGTGCTTGACCATTTACTCTTTGCCATGGCGCTTGCACTGAAGACCTATTTTCAGAAGATCGCTTCGCCCGAAGACATCGCGCCCACAGCGGCCGTCGCCTTCACGATCAACCACATCGCAGCCGTGTTTCTGCCTGTTCTGCTGGGTATCCTGTGGCTCTGGTCGCCTGCCGCGGTCTTTACTCTCGCGGCGGCCATGGCCGGGCTGTCACTTCTCCTGGCATTGATGATCCCGCGTCGCCCGGAACCGGGCTACGAGACGATCTTTTCCCGCGCCCTACCCGCGCCGGCCGAATAGCTCAGTTCCGGCACAGATTGTCGATGTTGAAGGCGATGACCGCATTGTCGACGAATGTGAATGTTATGGGACTTTCGCATCCGCTATCCGTGCGTGCCGTACCATCGACCGTGGTTCCGCCTGTCCCGGCCTCGAATCCCGCGAACGAAATGTCAGTGTAGCGCGCCATGCCGCCGGTGGCCCCGGAGAGGACCTCGTCGGGGAATTGCTCGGCCAGCTGCGGATGCATCATGGCCCGCACATCGCCATATTGCCCGTCGGCAAGCTTGCCCATGAAGTCCCGAGCCAAATCACGCTCTTTGCCGCTGGAAAAGAAGCCCAGCGCCAGACCGATTGCGAAGATTGCAATCAAACCGACAAAGACGATCCCGAGTTTTCTCAGCATTTGAACCCCTCCCGCAGAATTGATCGCTCCACTGTGCCCATGTGGCGCCGATTGGCCAAGAGAGAACTTGAAGCGCGGTCCATTCGCCCGACATTGTAGGGACACGACGGAGGTGCCCCATGTTTGGATTGATGAACCCGAGAAAACTGCAGATGGTCTCGCCTGCGGATGCGCTTCCGGGCCGACCCACGCCGATCCCGACGGCTGACTTCCACCACGTTTTTGGCCGTCCCCTGACGCGAGAGGTGCCCGAGGGCCATGCGGAGGCAATGGTTGGAATGGGCTGCTTCTGGGGCGTCGAACGGATGTTCTGGACCCTGCCGGGCGTCTGGCTGACGATGGTGGGGTATGCGGGAGGTTTCACGCCCAACCCCACATATGAAGAGGTCTGTTCTGGTCAAACCGGCCACAACGAAGTCGTGCGCGTGGTGTTTGATCCGGCGGTTCTGCCGTATGACGCGGTGCTGCGCGTTTTCTGGGAGGGTCACGACCCGACACAGGGCATGCGGCAAGGCAACGACCGCGGCACCCAGTATCGCAGCGCCATCTACGTCTACGACGAGGCACAACGCGCCGCGGCCGAGGCTGGTCGCGAGGTGATGGAGCCCCGGCTTCGGTCGGCGGGGTATGGCACTATCACAACCGAGATCGTCGAGGCGCCCGAGTTCTTCTTCGCCGAGGACTACCATCAGCAGTACCTGTCAAAGAACCCCGCCGGTTATTGTGGCATCGGTGGGACCGGTGTGACCTGCCCCATCGGGACCGGCGTCTGAGGGGAAGGCGAAATTCGGGACGAATTTCGTGCTCGATTTTCGTCCCGAAAATCGGTTCCAACCGTTGACCTTGGCGCCCGCGCGCCCCAAAGCCTGCGCCATGACCACCTATAGTTCCATCACAACCCTGCAGGGTCGCGAACCTGCCGATGCTCTGGCAGACGCTTTGGACAGGCTTGACCCTGCGGCCGTGGGGTCGTTCGAAATCGAAGACGGCACCGGCCTTTGGGAAGTTGCCGCCTATTTCGACGCCCCGCCCGATGCCGTTGCCCTTGCGCTTCTGGCCGCAGCCCACGGAGCGAAACCCTTCGTGACCTCTGCGTTGCCCGAAACCGACTGGGTGGCCCATGTCAAACGCGAATTGGCCCCGGTCGTGGCCGGGCGATTTTTCGTCCACGGCAGCCACGACTCCGATCGGGTCCCTGAGGAGTCTCACCCGCTCCTGATCGAGGCCGCCATGGCCTTTGGTACGGGCCACCACGGCACGACACTGGGCTGCCTGCTCGCATTTGATCACCTCCTGACCGATGGTTGCCGACCTGCCGCAGTCCTCGACCTCGGATGTGGCACGGCCGTCCTGGCCATGGCGGCGGCTCGTGTCCTGAATGGTGCCTCGATTGTCGCCTCGGACATCGATCCGATTGCGATCGAGGTCGCCGCAACCAATATCGCCGCCAACAATCTTCAGGGCCGCGTCACACCGATCGTGGCCGCGGGACTCGACGCTTCCGACATTACGGAAGCGGCGCCCTTCGACCTCATATTTGCCAATATCCTCATGGGCCCGCTCTTGGAGCTTGCTCCCGCCATGTCGGGCACTGTTGCGCCCAACGGGCATGTGATTCTGTCTGGCATCCTGAACGAACAGGCAGACACTGTTTTGGCCCGCTACCTGGCCAATGAATTCGCCTTGGAAGCCCGCGATATCCACGGCGACTGGACCACGCTCACCCTTCGCCGGACTGCCTGACCGGACTTGCCAAAAATTCGCCGGATTCGCATGCTAGACCGCCTCCATTGCCGTGGGGGCAGGATCGAGCGATGGAGGCTGGAATGGCGTCCGACAAGAAAGAATTCGAGCGCCGCGTATCGCGCATCGAAAAACGAAAAAACGCGATTGCCGACAATGGCGCGCGCAAGAAGGTGGGCAAGGACGGGCTTGTCGAATTCGTGCCGAAAGGCGGCGCGCTCGGTCTGCGTTTCCCCTGGCGCGCCGTGGTCTTGCTGGCCATCTTCCTCTTTGCCGGAAAGGTCGGGATCTTCCGGGCGCTGGGGCCAGAGGCCTATGCCGAGAAGCTTTCGGCACTCGAAGCCGGATCGCAGATCGATCAGGTGGGTGCCGTCATCATGCAAGTCGACCCGGCCACGCAGTGGGTTTCCGATCAACTCGACCGAATTCTCTAAGTCACTGGTGCCCTGAAACAAGAAAGGCCGGCTGCCCATGCACCCGGCCTACCAATCTTGCCCAATCGCAGGTCCTTCAGCGATCCCAGCGCGGACCCTCGGCGATGAAATCCACGTCGCCCCGGTTCAGACCGATGTCGTCCAGTTCGCGATCCGTCAGGCTGCCGAGCGCCTTGCGCGTCTTGCGCCGATCGTCCCACGCTGCGACGGCACCGATTGCATTGACCCAAAGACGGGAAAGAAGCCCTTCGGCGTCGTTGCCGACGGGGCGGAAGATGTCGATTACAGCCATGGAGCCTCTCCTTCGTTGTGGGCCTGGGTGAAAGTACTGTGGCCCGGTTCGGTTGTCTGTTCGGCGCAGTTAGGCGTGAAATCTCGGCGACACCAGCGCCATTTTTGCATGTGTCCCATGCTATTTCCGCATGGCAGAAAATCGTCATAAGCCCATGAAAAAACGACCTTAACAGCGGATAAATCTGCCGCTTTCAGAACAGTTCGTGGCGCTTTTCGTCCAATCGTCGAAATGAGTCCTTTGGGTCACGAAAAACTGTGACTTTTTGGCAAATGCGGTCCATGCCATTGGACAGGTGTTCCCGGTTTGTGCTAGCGCTCACAAAACGACAAGATCGGGCGGCGCATGCGGGTATTGGGAATCGATCCGGGGCTGGGACACACCGGCTGGGGCGTGATCGTTCTGGACGGCTCGCGCCTGTCCCATGTCGCTCATGGGGTCTGTTCGTCCCGCACCAGCGACAGCCTGGCCGAACGTCTGAACGCGATCCACGGTCAGGTGACCGAAGTCATCAAGTCTCACGCGCCACACGCCGCCGCAATCGAGCAGACCTTTGTGAACCGTGACGGCTCCGGCACATTGAAACTGGGCCAGGCCCGTGGGGTGGCGCTTCTTGCATTGGCCCAGGCAGGCCTGGATCCGGGGGAATACGCACCCAACGTGGTGAAGAAGTCGGTGGTTGGCGTGGGACATGCCCAGAAGGAGCAAGTACAACACATGGTCCGGCTTCAGCTTGGCGGTGTGACGCTGTCGGGCGCTGATGCAGCGGACGCGCTTGCCGTCGCGATCTGCCACGCGCATCACTTGCAATCCGCCCGAGCACGGGGCCGCGTGGTCGCATGATCGGCCGGCTTCGCGGGACACTCGCCGAACGGGGTAACGGGCATATCGTGATTGACGTGGGCGGCGTCGGTTACGTGGTCACCGTGTCGGACCGCGTGTTGGCGGCACTGCCGGGCGTCGGTGAGGCCGTATCGCTGCACACCGACCTGCTGGTTCGCGAGGATCTGCTCCAACTCTTTGGGTTTCTGTCTGTACAGGATCGGGAGTGGCATCGTCTCTTGATGTCGGTTCAGGGGATCGGCGCCAAGGCGTCCATGGCCATCCTGGGCGCCATCGGCGGGGACGGCGTCGGCCGGGCAATAGCCATGGGTGATTGGTCGGCCGTCGCGGCGGCCAAGGGCGTTGGGCCAAAGACAGCGCAGCGGGTTGTGCGGGAATTGAAGGACAAGGCCCCGAGTGTCATGGCCCTTGGGTCGAACACGCGGGACATGCCGCATGGCGCTGCCGATCCGAATGCAGTGATCGAACCCGTTGCGGCGAGACCGACCCAGAACGACAGTGCCAACGAGGCGGAGGCTCTCTCGGCCCTGTCCAACCTTGGCTATGGTCCCGGTGAAGCCGCGCAGGCCGTGGCCCGGGCCGCGGTTGACGACCCGGGCGCGGATACCACCTCCCTGATCCGCGCCGCGTTGAAGCTTCTGGCGCCACCGTCATGACGCGAACGAACATCCCCCGGGCTTCCCGACGAGAGGTTCGATCCGGCAGCCGGAAACAGCGGGAGGACTCATGACAGACCAACCCGACCCGACCGTTCGACCCGAGCCGCAGCCCGGTGACGATCGCGCGCTGAGACCCGAGACGCTGGATGCCTTCATCGGCCAGGCCGAAGCAAAGGCGAACCTGCGGGTCTTCATCGAGAGCGCCCGCACCCGGGGCGAGGCGATGGACCATGTCCTGTTTCACGGGCCGCCGGGCCTTGGCAAAACCACGCTGGCGCAGATCATGGCGCGCGAACTTGGTGTCGGGTTTCGCATGACGTCCGGCCCCGTGCTGGCCAAGGCAGGCGATCTGGCTGCGATCCTGACAAATCTCGAGGCGCGGGATGTGCTCTTCATCGATGAAATCCACCGCTTGAACCCAGCGGTCGAGGAGGTGCTCTACCCGGCGCTGGAAGACTTCGAACTTGACCTGGTGATCGGCGAAGGACCTGCCGCCCGAAGTGTCCGGATCGAATTGCAGCCCTTCACTCTGGTTGGCGCAACGACCCGAATGGGGCTGTTGACGACCCCGTTGAGAGACCGGTTCGGCATTCCCATGCGGTTGGAATTCTATTCCCGGGCCGAACTCTACGAGATCGTGACCCGTGGCGCGCGGCTTCTGGGTGCCCCGGCACGGGAAGGCGGCGCCGAAGAGATCGCCGCCCGCGCCCGTGGCACACCCCGGATTGCCGGTCGTCTGCTGCGCCGGGTGGTGGATTTTGCGGTTGTCGAAGGTGACGGAACGGTGACGCAGGAACTTGCCGATATGGCGCTCACGCGCCTCGGTGTGGACCGGCTGGGTCTGGACCGGGCCGACCGCCGATACCTTCGTTTGATCGCCGAAAGCTACGGTGGCGGACCGGTCGGGGTCGAGACCCTGTCCGCTGCCCTGAGCGAGGCCCGCGACGCCATCGAGGAAGTGATCGAGCCGTATCTGTTGCAACAGGGCCTGATCCAGCGGACCCCGCGGGGCCGAATGCTGACGCAGGGAGCCTGGCACCATCTGGGTCTCGAGGCGCCAGGAGGTCAGACGGACCTCTTTGGCTGAGTCACCTGAGGGCGGGCACGCTGCGTGCCCCACATCGGATCCGTGTCGGAAATCTGCCGGCGATCGTGGCCGGAGGCTTGACCCCGCCCCGAACTCGGGTGAGGCACGGACCATGCTGGATGCGGAAGACATTGCTGCACTCTTTACCCGGTCGGACGGGGACTACCTGTGCGCGCGCTGGGGACGACCGATCGTGCCCGTCGCATTCGGGGTCGAGGAAGATACTCTCGGGATCCTGAAAGGCGCCATCGATGTGGCCTGCCAGTTGGCGGGCCACGAGATGGCAGAGACGGACCCGGAGCTGGGCGCCAACCTGATGATGTTCTTTTGCCGCGGCTGGGACGAGTTGTTGGCGGTCCCCAATCTCGACAGGCTCGTCGAGGGTCTCGCCCCGCTCGTTGCGCGGCTGGAGGACGCCGGAGCAAACCAGTACAGGGTGTTTCGTTTTGACGAAGGCGGGGCAATCCGGGCGTGTTTCTGTTTCTTTCGTATGGACGCGGAGCTGGCGGAAGTCCCGGCCGAAACCCTGGCCTTGCAGAACGCGATTCAGGTTATTCTCCTTTGGTCCGACACAGCGTTTGTCGGGGCATCTCCGCTGGCCATTGCCAACGGTGTCGCCGTGCTCCGACCCGATATCGCCGGGGTGATCCGGGCCGCCTACGATCCGGTCTTGCCGGTCGTGGCCCGTGACGCCTCCCATTCCCTGCGGTTGGCGGCCCGAACGGAGACCCTGCAATGACCCACATCCATCCCTTGCGCGTCTATTACGAAGACACCGATATGGCGGGGATCGTCTACTACGCGAACTATCTGCGGTACATCGAACGGGGACGATCCGAGTTGGTGGAAGACCTCGGTCTCTCTCAGCGGCAGATGCGGGACGAAGACGGGATCGTGTTCGCCGTGACACGGGTTGAGGCGGACTACCTGGGATCCGCACGGCTGGACGATCGCCTCACGGTCGTGACCAACCACCGGGCGGAGGGGCCAGTGCGCTGGCGGTTCGAGCAAGAGGTGCGGCGGGGGGACGATGTTCTGTTCCGCGCCGTTGTCTGGGTCGCCTGCATGTCGACCGCGGGACGGCCGGTTCGGTTGCCCAAGGCCCTGAGGGAGCGGTTGGCCGCTGGTGCATAAGGGCAGCTGACATAGGTCAGAAATTGGCGGCTGACGGGGCGATTGCCCGCCTTACGACCGACCGGCGAGAATACCCTCGATCTCGGCGACCAGTTGGATCTGACCGGTCTCGTCAAGCCGTCGCGACGCAACCTGAGCCATGGCCTCTGCCCCTCGATCACGACGTGATTTCGCATAGGCCGGATCGTAGTGCTGTTCGATCAACGCCTGTGTCAGCCCCGTCTTGTCGCCAGCCTCGATGAGCGCCCGCCAACCATCGATCACCTCCCGCCCCCGGACCCGAACCAGAGGTGCCAGCTTCTCCACCATCCCCTGACCGTCAGAGAGGATGTCGTCATAGGCGCGCGCCAGATAGGCGGCACGTACGTCGACAGGCACGATGAGTTCGATACGCGGCGCCCCCTTCATCGCGGCCCAAAGCGCCGGAGGCACAAGGCGACCGCCGATCTTGTTGCTTTCCGCTTCCAGAAGCACGGGGCGATCCGGGTCAAGAGAAGCAAGCGCACAGGCCAGCCGACTCTCGAAGGCTTTCTGCGACGGCTGCCCGCCGGGCATTTCGCCCAGCAAGGACCCCCGATGGTTGGCGAGGCCTTCCAGGTCGATCACTTGCGCGCCGCGGGCGGCGAGCCGTCCCAGGATTTCCGTTTTGGCGGTGCCGGTATTGCCGTCAATCAGCACGAGCCGGTGCGGTACGACCCCTTCGTAAAGAGCCTCGTGGATCAGTCGCCGGTAGCTTTGGTAACCACCGGCGAGGGTTTCGGCCCTCCAGCCAATCTCCCGCAGCATCCAGCCAAACGCACCCGACCGCTGCCCGCCGCGCCAGCAATAGACCAGGGGCTTCCAGCTCCCCGGTTTGTCGGCCAAAGGTCCGGCGATGTGATCGGCGGCATTGCGAAAGACCTTTGCGGCTCCAATCTTGCGGGCACGAAACGGACTCTGTTGCACGTACATCGTCCCGACCTCGGCGCGCTCCTCGTTGTCGAGGACGGGCAGGTTGATCGCGCCGGGGATATGGTCCTCGGCGTATTCCGCGGGCGAACGGACGTCGATAACGGTGTCATGACCGTGGTCGAGAAGGTCGAGAAGGGTCGGAAACGTGAGCGCCATCCTTGCGTCCTACCGCGACCGCACTGGGTGAGAAAGGGGCGCGGTCGGGACCGACGGGGTGAAACACCACCATTCGACCCCGACCACGCCGCTCGTCAGGACGCAACGCCGCAAGGCAGGCGGGTTTCAGGCGGCAAAGGCGGGTTCTGACCAGAACGCTTCCCGACCTGTGCCTTTCAGCAGGAACCACCCGCCGTCGTCGAAGACAGCGGGATAGAGCGGGTTTCCGAACCCTGCCCCCCCGTCGAGATTGATGCGGTTCGGGCGGGCTTCGGGATGATTCAGGGCCGTGTGACCGTGCACGACGAGTTTTCCGTGATCGCGGGCGTCAAATAGAAACGGGTCGCGGATCCAGACGAGGTCATCCTCGGTTTGGTCGGCCATCGGTACACCCGGACGGATGCCGGCGTGGACAAAGATGTGGGCATCGGTCTCGTGATAGGTTTCCAGCTCATTGAGGAAGTCCCGGTGTTCCTGTGGCACGCGCGCGCAAGCTTCCTCGAAGAGATCGTCCGCATCGCGACCTGACACGTCTTCGAGCCCGTAGGACGCAAGGGTCGCCGACCCTCCGAGTGAAGGGTTCAGCCACGACTTGTGGGATTTGATCCTCTCATCATGCTGGGTCGCATCGTCGAGGAATCGCGCGAACATCCGGTCGTGGTTGCCCATCAGGCAGGTCCAGTCACGCCCCGCTGCCCGTCCGTCGATCAGCCGCTGCAGAACGCCCCGGCTGTTGGGCCCCCGATCGACATAGTCGCCCAGAAACACGATCGGAGCATCGGCACCGCCGTCTGCCTCAATCAGGGACAGCGCCTGTTCCAGCGAGGTGTCAAAGCCATGAATATCTGCGACGGCGTACAGCATCGGGTCTCCCCTGCCCCGAGAACCCGGGGAAATCGGCAAAAAGGAATCAGCAAGTTGGCGCATCTGACCACTCCCCAAGCAGTGTCGCGCCCCACCCCGACTCGCAAGTCTGGATGTCCCCACTTCACGGCTTTTTTGTGGTGGCCGGGTCGCTTTGCCCGCAGACCCGGCAACTAGTGGTTAATTGGCCACGTCAAAGACCAGCGGTTTGACCTGAACAAACAACCCGGTGTCTTCGAGATCGCGTAGTGCCTCCTGCGGCGCGGCACTGTCCAGGTAGAGGAGCGCAATCGCCTCACCTTTCACCTCGGCCCGTCCGAGGGTGAAGTTCGCGATGTTGACGCCGTGCTTGCCCATGGTCGTGCCCAGCGCACCGATGATGCCGGGTTCGTCGCGGTTGGTGGTGTAGACCATATGAGCGCCGACCTCGGCATCGATGTTGATACCCTTGATCTGAATGAACCGGGGCTTGCCATCGCTGAAGACCGTGCCGGCAATAGATCGCTCGCGTTTCTCCGTCACAACCGTGACCTTGATGTAGCCCTCGAATGCGCCCGACTGGTCCTGTTTGGTGGTGGAAATCTGCACCCCCCGTTCCTTGGCGATGACGGGCGCCGACACCATGTTCACGTCCGGATTCGTGGCCTTCATGATGCCGGCGACCGTTGAAGCCGTGAGGGCCGAGAGGTTCATTTCGGAAACTTCGCCGTCAAAGAGGATGTTGATCGCCTTGATCGGCTCGTCGGTCATCTGCCCGATGAAATTGCCAAGGTGACCCGAGAGTTTGATCCACGGGCCCATGACCTTGGCCTCCTCGGCGGTGACGGACGGCATGTTGAGCGCGTTTTGGACGGCGCCGGTCAGAAGGTAGTCGGCCATCTGCTCGGCGACCTGAAGGGCCACGTTTTCCTGCGCTTCGGTGGTGGCGGCGCCCAAGTGCGGCGTGCACACGACGGTCGG
>CAYMMT010000001.1:9120-11225 GCA_964391555.1 uncultured Rhodobacterales bacterium | reverse complement strand
TACACCTTTCCCTACACGACGTTGGGCAGGTTGAAGAGCGGGTTCTCGGTCGCCGGTTCCTCGGCAAAGACATCGAAGGCGGCCCCGGCGACGTGACCGGAGCGGAGAAGTTCGGCCAGCGCCACTTCGTCCACAAGCCCACCACGGGCACAATTGATGATCCGCACACCGGGCTTGGTGCTTTCCAGCGCCTTTCGGCTGAGAATGTTGCGGGTCGCGTCCGTCAGCGGCACGTGCAGCGTGATGAAATCGGCGCGCTGCAGAAGATCGTCAAGCTCGACTTTCTCCACCCCGATCTCGGTGGCGCGTTCTTCGCTGAGGAAGGGGTCGTAGGCCAGAACCTTCATCTTGAGGCCCAGCGCGCGGGCGCAGACGATTGAGCCGATATTCCCGGCGCCGATCACGCCCAGCGTCTTGCCGGTCAGTTCCACTCCCATGAATTTCGACTTTTCCCACTTGCCGGCATGGGTCGACGCGCTGGCCTCGGGGATCTGTCGGGCGACCGCGAACATCATGGCAATCGCGTGTTCCGCCGTTGTGATCATGTTCCCGAACGGCGTGTTCATCACGATGATGCCTTTGCGGGAGGCGGCTTCCTTGTCGATATTGTCGGTCCCGATCCCGGCGCGGCCGATGACCTTCAGGTTGGTGGCCGCGTCGATGAGCTTTTCCGTGGCCTTGGTGGCCGAGCGGATGGCGAGGCCGTCGTAATCGGCGATCTTGGAAAGCAGCGCGTCCTTGTCCTTGCCAAGGCCGGGTTCGAAATCCACGTCGATCCCCCGGTCGCGGAAGATCTGGACGGCGGTTTCGGAGAGTTTGTCGGAGACGAGTACTTTCGGTCTGGTCATTTGCATCACACCCCGGACTTGAACCGGGGCCTCCTGCTGAGAGGGTCAAGGGAGGGGTTCCGGATCAGGTCCGGGACGGGTGTTCAGGCGGCTTGGGACAGCGTCGCAATCTCGGTCTGGTAGGCCCAGTCGAGCCACGGCAGCATCGCCTCGATATCCGAGGTTTCCACCGTCGCGCCGCACCAGATCCGCAGACCCGGAGGCGCGTCGCGGTAGCCCCCGATGTCCAGTGCAACGCCTTCGGCTTCCAGCCGTTTGGCCACAGCCTTGGCGAAGGCCGCTCCGTCGGTGATGCGGGGGTCGGTGAATTTCAGACAGACGCTGGTGTTGGAGCGCGTCGCCGGATTCGCGGCGAGGTTGTCAATCCAGTCCCGCGCGGCGCAGAAATTCCAGACGGCCCGGGCATTGGCATTGGCGCGGTGCATCAGCGCGTGGAGCCCGCCAATGGACTTGGCCCAAGCAAGCGCTCGCAGGTAATCCTCGACGCAGAGCATCGAGGGCGTGTTGATGGTCGCCCCCTCGAAAATCCCGTCAATCAGCTTTCCGCCCTTGGTGAGGCGAAAGATCTTCGGCAATGGCCAGGCGGGGGTGTAGGTTTCGAGCCGCTCCACGGCGCGGGGACTGAGGATCAGCATCCCGTGGGCGGCCTCACCACCCATCACCTTCTGCCAGGAGAAGGTCACGACGTCGAGCTTGTCCCACGCAAGGTCCTGCGCGAAGGCTGCCGAGGTCGCGTCGCAAATCGTCAGGCCCGCGCGGTCCGCCGGGATCACGTCGCCGGAGGTCACCCGCACGCCCGAGGTCGTGCCGTTCCACGTAAAGACAACGTCCGTGTCGTAGTCGAGTGCCGCCATATCGACGATCTCGCCATACTCTGCGGTCTCGACCGTGGCATCGAGCTTTAGCTGCTTGACCACATCCGTGACCCACCCCGCGCCAAAGCTCTCCCAGGCCACCATCGTGACCGGGCGCGCGCCGAGCATGGACCACAGGGCCATTTCGACCGCGCCTGTGTCGGAGGCGGGGACGATGCCGATCTTGTAGTCCGCCGGCACGCCGAGGATCTCGCGCGTCTCGTCGATCGCCTGTTTCAGCTTCGCCTTGCCGACAGATGCACGGTGCGACCGGCCCAATGCGGCGTCAGACAGGTTGTCGAGTTTGTATGCGGGGGGTTTGGCACAGGGGCCGGATGAAAAACGCGGGTTGGCCGGCCGCGTGCCGGGTTTGGTCATAGCCATCGATACTACCCTTCCAGAT
>CAYMMT010000001.1:1874-9106 GCA_964391555.1 uncultured Rhodobacterales bacterium | reverse complement strand
AGGGGTGTCCCACCGCTGCGGTTAAGGCGATCGCTCGCAGGGCGCAACAGAAAAATGGTTCGAAACCGGCGATCCGAGAGCGGGCAGCGACGTTCCGTGACGCCTATCGGAAACCAAGGCCGCCCGGACCTCGAAAACTTGACCCAAATCAGCGCAGGGGTTGCGCACCTGTGTCACCCTCGGCATGTGGACGCCGCAAGCCGCGACAACTCCAGGAGGATCCAGCGATGCTCACCGTAACGCTCATTGCCAAGAAAGGCGGGCTTGAGCCCGAGCTTGTCACCTCGCTTCGCAACGCGTGGGGCGGCGGGGACGCGGTCTGGCTCGCACCGGATGAGGCGGCCGAGTTTCCGGTCATGGAGCGTCCCGGCAATTTCGGTCCGGTGCGCGACGACGTCGACGCGCAGGGGGTGGACCTGAACATCCAGACCACCGGGCACCGCCGCAAGCGCCTGCTGCTCGCGGATATGGACAGCACCATGATCGAACAGGAGTGCATCGACGAACTCGCTGCCGAGGCCGGAATTGGTGACAAGGTCGCCGAGATAACCGCCCGTGCCATGGCGGGAGAGATTCAGTTCGAAGGCGCGTTGGAGGAACGCGTCGCGCTACTCGCTGGCCTCAAGTCGAACGTGATCGACAAGGTTCTGGCAGAGCGGATCACATACGCGCCCGGCGGCGCCACGCTGGTTCGCACGATGAAGGCCAATGGGGCGCGATGTGTGTTGGTTTCGGGCGGGTTCACCGCCTTCGCGGATCGCGTTTCGGCGGCTCTGGGCTTCGATAAGGCGAAGGCGAACACTCTTTTGGCAGCGGGCGGGCGGCTGACGGGGACGGTCGGCAAGCCGATCCTCGGGCGCTCTGCGAAAGTCGAGACTCTGGAGGTCGAAGCGGCGGCCTTGGGTATCGACCTCTCGGCGACCTTGGCCATCGGGGATGGGGCGAACGACCTCGGCATGATCGACAAGGCGGGAATGGGGATCGCCGTGCACGCCAAACCCATGGTGCAGATGGAGGCTCCTCTGCGGATCAACCATGGCGACCTGACCGGAGTGTTGTTCCTGCAGGGCTATTCGTCGGCGGATTTCAATCATGCGGCCCCCGAAACCGAGGATTTCGCTGTCTAGCCGCGATGCCGACCCCGCCGACGCTTCAAGTCGTTCAGATCAATGAAGCAACACTAGCCGGCCCGACAGTTTTGCAGCCGAGGCCAGCACGATCGCGCATGTTCATCAAACGAACACGCCGACGTTGTTCCGCAGGATGATCTCGATCGCGTAAATCCCGATCAGTGCCACCAGCGGGGCGAGATCGAGCCCGCCCATGGGCGGAAGGATCCGCCGGATTGGCTGGTAGATCGGGTCGAGCAAGCGGTTCAGTCCGTACCAGATCTGGCTCACGAACTCCTGCCGGATATTCAGCACCTGAAAGCTGATCAGCCAGCTCATGATGAAATGCGCGATGATGAAAAACTTCGCCACGCCAAGGATCAGCAGCAGAATTTCAAAAAGCGAGGTCATCGGATGCGGTCCTTTCCAAGGGTCGCAGAGCACCTAAGACCTCCGGGTCCTGCCTGCAATCCCCTGCCGTCAACATGCTTTCCGCGAGGTCAAAGTTGACGTTAACGTCAACTCAGCCCAAGTCTGGGTTGAACACGAGGAGCCCGCCCAATGTACCCCTTTGCACGAGCTGCGTTTCAGTTATCTCGCGCCCGGCGCATGCCGCCCCTTGATTTTGGCGGGGTGCACGAGAGCCATCACATCTGCTGGCCCTGGGACCTCGATATCTTTCTGGAATTGAACAACGGGCGCGCCCTGACCTTCTACGACCTGGGGCGGATCCCGCTGGGCCTGCGCGTCGGTCTGATGGCCGCGTTGAAACGGCGACGGTGGGGTTTGACCGTGGCCGGATCGTCGGTCCGGTACCGGCGCCGTATCAGAGTGTTCCAGCGATTCACGATCACCTCACGCGGCGTCGGCTGGGACGACAAGTTCCTGTATATCGAGCAGGCCATGTGGCTGCCGTCGGGCGAGTGCGCCGGCCATGTGCTGATCCGGTCTGCCTGCACCTCTCCGGACGGGATCGTGCCGCCGCGCGCCCTTCTGTCAGAAATGGGCCATGATCCGGATACCCAGATGGACCCGCCGGATTGGGCTCAAGCCTGGATCGAGGCCGACGCCAGGCGCCCCTGGCCCCCCATGCAGGATGCCGAGGTCTGAAAGCAAACGCTTGCCCGACCGATACTTTTCCCGTTTGATCGCCACAAACGGGGGGACAACCATGACCGAGGCAGCTGTCGTCGAGGGCCACGCGCTCAAGCGCAAAATCTGGGGCTGGATGGCGTTCGACTGGGCCACGCAGCCCTTTTACACGCTCGGGCTGACGTTCATCTTCGGGCCCTATTTCGCGACCGTCGCGGCGGAATACTATCTCGGCCTCGGTTTGAGCGAGCAGGCAGCCGACGCACAGGCACAATCGCTATGGTCCCTCGGTCAAACCCTCGCTGGCCTGTTTATCGCGTTCACCGCGCCCCTGCTCGGGGCCTATGCCGACAGCACGGGCAGACGAATGCCGTGGCTTATCGGGTTCTCCGTGATCTACGTCGTCTCGGCCTGGCTCCTTTGGTACATGGTGCCGGACGGCTCGGCCCTTGTCTTTGGCCTCGTGGCGTTCTGCTTCGCTTTTGTCGCCGCTGAATTCGCGCTGATCTTCACCAACGCGATCCTGCCCTCGCTGGGTGACAAAGACGAAATCGGCAAGATCTCGGGCGATGGCGCGGCGCTCGGCTACTGGGGCGGGGTCGTGAGCC
The DNA here is from genome assembly GCA_964391555.1 of uncultured Rhodobacterales bacterium. Taxonomy (GTDB): domain Bacteria; phylum Pseudomonadota; class Alphaproteobacteria; order Rhodobacterales; family Rhodobacteraceae; genus JAMWZF01. The sequence goes on along the minus strand of CAYMMT010000001.1, from coordinate 6,297 downwards.
TCGCGATCATGCTTCTTCTGTTCTTCGAACTGAGCGAAGGCAAAACCATTCTCGGAAACCCGCCCCCCTTCGGACTGAACGGGCTGGAACGTGAAGGCACCAGGTTTGTCGGACCCTTCATCGCCATGTGGTTCGTGATCTTCATGATCCCCTACTGGCTGTACGTCCGCGAGGGCGTGGCGCCGAATCGACAAGGTGGCATGGGCAGGGCCCTGCAGGACCTCAAGACGTCGCTGGTAAACGCCTACCAACGCAAGAGTCTGTTCAACTTCCTGATTTCCTCCATGTTCTACCGGGACGCTCTGAACGCGCTGTACGCGTTTGGCGGGGTGTATGCGGCGCTGGTGCTCGACTGGACCCTCATTCAGGTGGCAATCTTTGGGGTTCTCGGCGCCATCACCGCGGCCATCGCGACCACGATCGCGGGCCGCGCAGACAGACGCTATGGCCCCCGGCCCGTGATCCACTTCTGTATCATCACGCTGATGGTGGTCTGCGTGATCATCGTGGGCATGACGCGCGAGCAGGTCCTCGGTATCCCGCTGGCCGAGGGCTCCCCCGTTCCGGACATCCTGTTCTACATCTGCGGCTCCATCATCGGCGGCGCCGGCGGCGGCATCTACTCGGCCTCCCGGTCCATGATGGTCCGCCATACCCATCCCGAACGGCCCACCGAAGCGTTTGGCCTCTTTGCGCTCTCGGGCAAGGCCACGGCATTCCTCGCGCCCGGCCTGATTACCCTCTTCACCTGGATCTTGGGCGATGCGCGCCTGGGATTCTCGCCCGTAATCTTCCTGTTCCTTTTGGGCTACATCTTGCTACGCTGGGTTCATCCCGAGGGAGACAGTGAGCAATGGTCAAAAGAGGCAATCCCCGTACCCTGAGGCTGATCGCACTTACCTTCGCGGCCAGTCTCGCGCTGGCGGCCTGTCAGGGTGGCAGCGACAGAGGCACCGCGCCAGAGGGAAACACCAATGCCAATCCGGCGGCGCCGGCGGCCCGGGCGTCCTCGTCGAACACCAATGACACGCGAATTGCCAAGCAGATCTTCAGCAGACTTTCCGCTGCCTCGAACCAACAGTCCGAGAGTTTCGGCGGTTATTCCCGCGGTTGCATGGCGGGGGGTGCCCAACTGCCCGAGACCGGACCGACATGGCAGGCCATGCGTCTGAGCCGGAACCGCAACTGGGCGCAACCGATCACGATTGATTTTGTTCAGGATCTCAGCCGCTTTGCCGCCTCCCTTCCGGGTTGGGAGGGGCTCTATGTCGGCGACATGTCACAACCCCGCGGCGGCCCGATGCTGGCCGGACACGTTTCTCACCAGACCGGCCTCGACGTCGACATCTGGATGTTGCCACCGGACCGTTTGAACCTGACGCAGTCCGATCGCGAAAGCGTGTCGTCAATCTCCATGCGCCGCGCGAACGGAGCCTATACGAACGGCAACTGGACCGAAGAGCATATGCGTCTGTTGCGCGCCGCCGCTCAGGACCCGCGCACGTCCCGCATCCTCGTCTTTCCCGGAGCGAAAGTCGCGATGTGCGATTGGGAGACCGGGGACCGCTCCTGGCTGCGCAAGATCCGGCCGTGGTGGGGGCATCACTACCATTTCCACGTCCGCCTCACCTGCCCCGAAGGTCAGTCTGGGTGCGTGAACCAGAACCCACCCCCGCCGGGAGACGGCTGTGCCGATGCCCGCCAGTGGGTCGCTAACATCCTCGATCCGCCCCCGCCCGACCCGAACGCCCCGCCACCGACGCCCCGGCCCGATCTCACGATGGCGAACCTTCCGGCGCAGTGCGTGGACGTGGCGGCGTCCGACTGAAGGGCACTGAGCCGCACAATAGAGTTCCGTCTTTCCCTACTGCCGAAGCGCGCCCGGTTTCAGGATCGACAAGGGATCGGCCTTGTCATCCACCCAGACTGGCCCGCCATCGGACACCAGTGGTTCCCAACGCCCGCTTTCCAACAGTCGTGCCACGTCCGCCGGGTCCCGAGCGATCATCGCCACGTCGCTCATCCGGTAGCCCGGATCATCCGACGCCGCCGCCGTCGCGAATTGCCGCCATGCGTGGAGACCCAGGGCCTCCGCCGACCGCGCCAGCGGGAGTCCGATGTCGTAGTACTTGTTCGAGATGTGGAACAGCAGCACGCCGCCGGGTACCAACCGGTCGAGATAAAGCTCCATCGCCTCCAGCGTCGTCAGGTGCACCGGAACCGCGTCCGAGGAATAGGCGTCGATCACCAACACGTCGTATTCCAACCCCGCCTGCCCTGCGAGTACCACGCGCGCGTCGCCCAGATGGGTCGGCGCGTCCGGGGTGCAGGACGACAGGAAGGTAAAAAGCTCCGGATCGCGGGCCACCTGATCGACCATCGCGTCGATCTCGTAGAATTGCCACTCCTGACCCGGCGCCGCATAGCACGCCAGCGACCCCACGCCTTGCCCGACCACACCGACGCTCCCGACGCCCTGGACGAGGTCAGAGGCCATGACCTGGCCCATGGGGCTGGCCGGATGGTAGTAGGTCAGGGGCGTCGGGCGCTCGGAGCCCAGATCGGCAATCCGCTGCGCACCATGGGTCGTTGTCCCGTTGAGGTAAACGCGGATGCCGTCCCGTTCCACCACCTGATGCAGACCAAAGAAGCTCCGCCCCGCAAAAAACCGGTCATCGGGCCCCGCCAGCCACAGCGGTAGCGTCACGCCGATCCCTGCCCCGATCACCAGAACCGGGACCACCGGTCGCAGCAGCGCCACCGCAAGGAGCACGCCGCCGATTGCGAGACCCAATGCCAATGGACCGCCCCCGGCCAGCACCGCCCCTCCGGCGGCAAGGATCCCAAGTCCGACACCATAGATCATGCCCCGCTGCGCGCCGCGCGCATCGAGACCGATCGTCCCCGCGAAAACGAGGATCAGCATCATGATCACTGTCGCCGGACCCTCGATCAGATCGGTGAATAGCCACGGCCCCACGATTGAGTCGAAGAGCCCTCCCAGTGCGCCGCCGACGGACATCACCACATAGAACATCGTCAGATGCCCGGCAGCGGGTCGCGCATCATAGAGGGTCCGGTGCGCCCAGACCGCAATGACAAAGAAGCTGAGGACCAATGCCCCCGCGGCCAGGGTGGACAGATGGTCGCCTGCGACGCCCAACATCAGGTAAAGCGCCGCGACACTGACAAGTTGGGCCACGCGGGTGAACCAGTGGGAAGAGAATGGCGAGGTCTGGCGAAAGGCAAGCACGAAGCTCAGAAGGTACAACGCAAGCGGTATCACCCAAATCAGCGGGACCGCCCCGATGTCGGTGCTGATCTTCGCCGTCACGGCCAGCATCAGGGACGATGGCACGAAAGCCAGAAGGCCCCAGTAGAGCATCGTCTGAATCTGAGGTGCGGTCTCACGGACCGGCCCGACGACAGCCTCTTTCCGGCTCCGTCCAAACACCATCCCGCCGCAGGTCGCGAGGCCCAGGCCAAGGGCTGCAAATCCCGCGGCAAAGCCCCGCGCGATCTCTGACGCTCCGAACAGCGGCTCGGCCACCAGAGGAAAGGCCAGAAGCGCAAGCATCGACCCGAGGTTCGACGCCCCGTAAAGGAAATAGGGATCATCCGCCGACGGACCGCCCGACCGGGCGTACCACGACTGGATCAACGGGGCATTTGACGCGAGCAGCGCAAACGGCACCCCGACCCCCAGTGCAAAGAGACCCAGAGTCTGAATCGCGATGGGCTGACCCGCGTCAAGCTGCCATCCCTCCGGCAACGCTGGAGGCAGAAAGAACAGCGCCGCGGCCCAGATCGCCAGATGCAGCCCCACCTGTCCTGCCACCGGCAGGTACCTCGCGGACAGGTGCGCATAGACGTACCCGCCCAACAGCACTGCCTGGAAGAACAGCATGGCCGTTGTCCAGACGGCCGGAGAGCCGCCAATCGCCGGCAGCGCGATCCGCGCAAAGAGCGGTTGGACGAAGAACAGGAGCGACGCGCTCAGAAACACCGTCACCGTGAACAGGATCGGCGCAAGGCGCGCCGGGCGGATGGTCGCCGAGGCGTTGGCAAAGGTCATCGGTCGTCCTGTTCTGTCTTGTTGGCTCAGGACAGACCGCAACAATGTGGTTCCATTATGTCGGGATCGGGGACATTGACGAATGAGCGATCATTATTGTTCATTGAATGACAATCCCGGCCAAACGACGCCAACGCGCGTTGTGATTGGTCGCACGCATACCCAATCATCGTACGCCCCCCGCAGGCCTGGATGATTTGCACGGCGTCAACTGGACTCTCAATGGAGAGCACCACCAAGTGAGACATGTAAGAAGATGCGCCTTTCGGAAATTCTGCAAGTCGAGATACCTATCCTGTCTGCACCCATGGCGGGCGCAGCCGGACCGGAACTTGTGTCAGCGGTCTG
>CAYMMT010000001.1:0-1774 GCA_964391555.1 uncultured Rhodobacterales bacterium | reverse complement strand
GACGTGATCGTCGCACAGGGATGGGAAGCCGGGGGGCATGTTTGGGGTGACGTGACGACTATGGCGCTCGTACCGGCCGTCGCTGACGCGGTTGACGTCCCGGTTGTTGCCGCGGGCGGTATCGCCGACGGACGCGGTATGGCGGCTGCCATGATGTTGGGAGCATCAGGCGTCTGGATCGGGACGCGATTTCTAGCGAGCACCGAAGCGACGATCCATGACGACTACCGCAATCGAATTCTCCGGGCTTCTGAGGCCGATACGCAGTGGGCTCGTGATCTCTATGATGTCAGTTGGCCAGATGCACCGCACAGGGCGCTGTCCAATTCGACCTCACGAAGTTGGGTTGATGAAGGTAGTTCCGCACCCGGACAGGTGGCGCGGTTGGACAAAAGTTGCACATCCCGCCCGGTTGACGGGCAGGCCATCGCGGCGTAGATGGGCGCGCCCCGCAACGGGGCCAAGTGCCGCAACCTTGCCAAAACGGACCAACAACATGCGTATCCTGCCCGGCGTTCTCGCCATGGCCGCCATCGTGGTGGCTTCCAATATTCTCGTTCAGTTCCTGATACTTGACGGCCTCCTCACCTGGGGTGCCTTCACCTATCCGCTGGCGTTCCTCGTGACCGACGTCATGAACCGGATTTACGGCGCACCGGCGGCGCGGCGGGTTGTTTTTGTCGGGTTTTTGGTGGGGATCGCCTGTTCCGTCGTGGGATCGCAGATCATGCTGGAATTCGGGCCGGCGGTGCCGCTGCGGGTCGCGGTGGGCTCCGGGGTTGCCTTTCTGACCGCGCAACTCCTTGATGTGGCTGTGTTTTCCCGACTGCGCGAAGGCGCGTGGTGGCGCGCGCCGCTGGCCTCGACGCTCGTCGGCTCCACCGTGGACACGGCGCTCTTCTTTACCATTGCCTTCGCGGGCTTCCTGAGCTTCGGCGCGACCTTCGATGGGCAGACCTCCTGGGCGCTGGAGCCCGCCCCCTTCCTGCTCGCCGGACCCGAGATGCCGCTCTGGGTCACGCTGGCCGTGGCGGACTGGGGCGTGAAGCTGTCCATCGCTCTGCTCGCTTTGGTGCCGTTTCGCGCGATCACCGCAAAATTCGCCTAGATACGGTCAGAATTCATTTGACGTATACCAAATCTGTGCAAGGTTTGGCTCAGGCGAAACAAACGAAAGGAGGTGATCCAGTGTCGAGAAAGAGATTGGAGAAGTGTGTCGGGACAACTGTGGAGGCGCGCTCCTGAGGCAGCCCTCGGGTGCTCAAAACCACAGGTGAGGGAACTCTAACCGCCCCACCTCCTGGACTTTCGGCAGTCGCCCCTTCGCCGGGGCGGCTGTTTCCGTTTGGAGGCCATGCCTCCAAACAGTGCGCGAAAGCGAATTTGCCCCGGCAAAATCGCGTGCGGCACCCGGTGGCAGCGGCGCGCAATCCTTACCGCAACGGACGGGCCGTAAATCCGCGAAAACACGGGGTTTGGCACGTCGGTATCACGTCGGTATTACGTCGGTATCTGCGCGGTGCGAAATCCGGGGACGGGCCATGGGGCTGAAAGTTAACGACTCAGTTGAAATCGCCGATTGGGAGCTGACGGAGTCCTTCGTCCGCGCCTCCGGCCCCGGGGGTCAGAACGTCAACAAGGTGTCTACGGCGGTGGAGCTGCGGTTCGAGGCAGCGCGGTCGCCCAACCTGCCCGGTCCGGTGAAGTCCCGGCTGCGGCGGCTGGCGGGGCGGCGGTGGACGAAGGAGGGGGCGGTGGTGATCTTCTGCGACGA